>QHZX01000025.1 GCA_003224835.1 Acidobacteriota bacterium
CATACCGGGCGTTCTGCAATGCGAAACGACCTATTCCCGCCAAGAAATTCGTGACCTTGTATGTTAAGGATTGTAAGTTCGACTCCGTAAGAGAGGTCCCCGATGGACGCTCGCAAAAGTGAGAAGATTTGTAACGCGCTCGAGACGTTTCGTATCGAACTGCCGTCCTGGGGATTTGCAAATACAGGGACACGATTCGGCAAGTTTACGCAACCAGCTGCCGCGACCACGACCGAAGAAAAATTCAGCGATGCCGGGCAGGTGCATCTGCTCACTGGAGTTTGCCCAACGATAGCCTTGCATGTGCTGTGGGACTGTCCGGATGGCGTTCGCAGTACCGATGAAATTAAGAAATTTGCGGCCCTCTACGGAGTTCTGCCCGGCTCGATCAATCCCAATCTTTTTCAGGACCAGGAATACAAATATGGTTCCTTCGGAAATCCAGATCCGGCGGTCCGCCAGCGGGCATTGAAGCATACGAAGGACAGCATTGAAATTGCCCGCCGGCTGCACAGCCGCGACATTTCTATGTGGTTCGCGGACGGATCGAATTATCCCGGAACAGCCAATATCCGGCAACGCAAACAATGGTTCACCGAGCTGCTGCAGCAGTCACATCAGGCGTTGTCTTCGGAACAGCGGTTGCTGGTCGAGTACAAGCCATTTGAGCCAGCGTTTTATCACACTGACATCGCGGATTGGGGTATGTCCCTGCTTCTGTCGCGAGCGGCGGGTCCGCAAGCAAAGGTCTTAGTCGATACTGGTCATCATTACGCGGCGCAGAATATCGAGCAAATTGTGGCATGGCTTTTGTCGGAAGAAATGCTCGGCGGTTTTCACTTTAACGATCGCCGTTATGCGGACGACGACTTGACCCTTGGCTCCATTGATCCGTATCAAGTCTTCCGGATTTTCCATGAGATTCACTTCTTCGAGTGGGAAAGCGGCAAGAAGGCGGACATAGCGTACATGGTCGATCAGAGCCACAATCTTAAAGGAAAGATTGAGGAAGCTATTCAAACCGTATGCATGGCACAGGAACTCTTCTCCAAGGCGGCGCTGGTCGATGGTCGAGAGCTTGCGACGGCCCAGAAGAATTGTGATCTGGTGAGAGCTGAGTCTTTGCTGCAGGATGCATTCGCGACTGACGTCCGCCCCGTCATTCAGGATTGGCGCGACTCAAAAGGCCTACCCAAAAATCCTCTGGAAGTATTTCGGCAGAACGGCTATCTGGAGCGCATCACCAAAGAGCGTGCGGCCCGGAATTCTCAGAACGTTTCCTCCTATGCTTAAGAGTATTTACACGAAGCCATATCTCGCGTTCGATTTTGGCGCGGAGAGTGGACGCGTGGTCCTGGCGCATCTTCAGTCGGGGATTCTCACCACAGAGGAAGTACATCGTTTCGCGAATGAACCAGTTGAATATGGCGGATCACTTCACTGGGACATGCCCCGGCTCTGGTTCGAAGTAAGGAAAGCGCTCTCGCGGTTGGAGGAAGTAGAACTGGCGGGGATCGGAGTCGACGCATGGGGTGTTGACTACGCACTGTTGGGAGAGCATGGCGAGTTGCTCCAGAATCCTTACCATTACCGAGACCGCCGGACGGAAGGAATTGTGGAGGAGGTGCTGAACAGGGTCAGCAAAGAGAAGATTTACAACGCGACCGGAATTCAGTTCATGCCCATCAATACCCTGTATCAACTTTACGCCGCGCAACGGCAAACTCCGAACTTGTTGGAGGCCGCAAAATGCCTACTCACAATTCCTGATCTGTTCAACTATTGGCTGAGCGGAAACGCAGTCTGTGAATTTACCAACGCAACCACGACTCAGATGGTTGACCCGGTGAGGCGCACGTGGGCCACAGCTCTGATGCAAAGCTTGGAATTACCAGCTCATTTGGCAGCGCCGATGGTAGAACCAGGTTCCATCATTGGCACACTCCTGCCTGCGTTAGCAGGTGATACGGCTCTTGCAGGTACGAATGTGATCGCTCCGGCGTGTCACGATACCGGGTCGGCAGTGGCCGCGGTTTCCGCTCGCGACGGCACCGCGTTTCTTAGTTCCGGGACCTGGTCGCTGCTGGGCACAGAGCTGGATTCCCCGGTGATTACGTCCGATGCATTGCGGATGAACTTCACGAACGAGGGCGGCGTGAATGGAACCACGCGACTGCTGAAGAACGTCATGGGTCTGTGGATGCTGCAAAGCTGCCGCCAAGCCTGGGCCGCACAGGGATTTTCGTTTGATTATCGTGAATTGATCGAACTAGCTGCCCGGGAAAGACCGTTCGGTCACCTGGTCGATCCGGATGATGAATCGTTTCTGCGACCTGCGAACATGCTCGAGGCCATCAATCAGTTCTGTACCCGGACCCACCAGCCGGTGCCGCAAGAGGCCGGAGCATACGTGCGAGCTGTGCTCGAGAGCCTGGCGTTCAAGTACCGCTTTGTTCTACGAAGCCTGGACCACGTGAGCAGCAAGCGGATCGAGCAGATTCGGATCATCGGCGGAGGATCGAAAAATCGTCTTCTCAACCAGTTCACCGCAGATGCCACCGGACGAAAAGTGTTAGCGGGTCCAGCCGAAGCCACCGCGCTCGGCAATGTCGCGGTACAAATTTTGGCTACTGGAGGCGCGTCATCTCTGCAAGAGGTCCGCGCGATTGTAGATCGGTCTTTTCCAACGGAAGTTTTTGAACCGATTGAAACTGATAAGTGGGACCAGCACGCCGAACGGTTCGAGCAATATTGCGGGAGCATCTATGCCTGAAATAAAAGAGACAACTCAACTGAAAGACTTGTGGAATGAAGCCGAAGCTCAGAGGATGTCGGGCAATGAATTGGCGCTGTTGCGCTACCGCTCGAATTTATTAGGCGCCGACTTGCGCATCACGAATTTCGGCGGCGGTAATACCAGTTCGAAGATGGAGCTTCCCGATCCGTTTACCGGCAGGCCGGTGCGGGTGCTGGCAGTAAAAGGTAGTGGAGGTGATATCGGTTCCATCAGTGAGTCTGGATTTGCTCTGCTGTACATGGATCGCCTAGAGCAATTGAAAGAGCTTTACCGCGGCGAGGAATATGAAGATGAGATGGTCCGCTACTACCCGCTTTCAGCATTCGGCGAAAATCGCGTGGCCGCGTCGATCGACACTCCTCTTCACGCGTTCCTTCCATTTGACCACGTGGATCACTTGCATCCCGACTGGGCCATTGCTTTGGCGGCAAGCGCAAATGGAAAACGAAAGCTGGACGAGTTCAATCGAGAATTTGGGAGAAAGATCTTATGGGTGCCATGGCAGCGGCCTGGATTTGAACTCGCTTTAATGATCGAACGAGCCGTCAAAGAAAATCGCGGCGCAGAAGGGCTTATTCTTGGCGGCCACGGCCTATTCACGTGGGGGACAACGCAACGCGAGTGCTATTTGAACAGCGTTCACACGATTGACCAGATGGGCGAATTCATCCAGAAGCATCAATCGAAGAAGGGTCCGCTGTTCGGTGGGGTTGAATATGGACCTGCGCAGAATCGCAAGAATATCGCAACCAAGATACTGCCCGCGCTGCGGGGCGTGGTCTCCTCGAACAAAGGTGTCGTTGCTCATTACACAGACAATGAAGACGCTTTGACCTTTGCTGGATCGAAGTGGGCAAGGGAATTGGGGTCGCTGGGCACGAGTTGCCCAGATCATTTTCTGAGAACCAGAGTGTGCCCTCTTTTTCTTTCTTGGAATCCTGAAAAAGAGGATGTGAGTGTTCTGAAGGCACGAATCCAGGACGCAGCGGTGGGCTATCGAGCGGCATACAAAAAGTATTACGACGCCTGGGCAAATGCCGACTCACCTAAACTGCGGGATTCGAATCCATCGGTTGTCGTGGTTCCGGGGCTGGGGCTTTTCGGCTTTGGGAAGAATAAGAAAGAGGCGCGGATCACAACCGAGTTCTTCATCAATGCTATTCATGTGATGGCGGGCGCCAACGCGCTGGACGACGGAGATGTTTCACATCCCTTGCCACAGGCCAGGTTCCCCGAGCAGTCGCAGCGGTTCACCGAGTTCCATAACTACGTTGCGCTACCGCCGTCGGATGCGTTTCGGATCGAGTATTGGGCGCTTGAAGAGGCCAAGTTGCAACGCATGCCCGCGGAGGCCGAGTTCAGCCGCAAGATTGCTCTCGTCATCGGAGGGGCGAGCGGGATCGGACGCGAAGTTGCTTTGTTGCTGGGGCGAAAGGGCGCTCACGTTGTTGTCGCGGATTTTGATCAGCAAGGGGCGAAGCGCGTGGCAGATGAAGTTGGCGCGCTCGCATCTCCGGAGATGGTCGCACATGTAACCGTCAATCTTGGAGCATCCGAATCATTGTCGAGCGCGTGCGAGTTCACCATTGCGCAGTTTGGCGGCATCGACATCATTGTTAATACAGCTGCTATTTATCCTGTGGCGGCAGCAGACGGGGAACTATCCGAGGCTCAATGGGCCCAGACGTTCCTAGTCAACGTCACAGGTAATTATCTTTTGGCTCGGCAAACCCAGTGGGTGTTCAAGGACCAAGGCCTGAACGCAGCTATGGTGCTCACCAGTTCTGCTAACGCAGTTGTGCCAAAGAAGGGCAGCGAGGCCTATGACATAAGCAAAACGGCTCTCAGCCATCTGATCCGAGAGCTCTCAGTTAAGCTTGGCCCGCACGTGCGCGTGAACGGAATCGCTCCTGCCACGGTGGTCGCGGGTTCGACTATGTTTCCTCGGGATCGCGTGATTCAGTCTCTAGAGAAATACAAGATTGCTTTCAAGGACTCTGAGTCGACGGAGGAACTTCGCGACAAGCTCGCTAATTTTTACGCTCAACGGACGCTGACGAAACGGCCGATCTTGCCGCAGGATTGCGCTGCCGCCATCGTGTGGCTGGCCGGCGATCAGAGTGCGAAGACGACTGGGCATGTGATTCCAGTCGATGGCGGTTTGTCCGAGGCTTTCCTGCGGTAAGGAGCGATCATGCAACGTGTCTGCTTTGTATTGCAGGTAAAGCCGGAGCGGCTCGAAGAATATAAAGAGCGCCATCGGAATGTCTGGCCCGAGATGCAAAAGGCTCTGCGCGAAACTGGATGGGGAAATTACTCTCTATTCCTGCGGGACGATGGACTTCTCGTCGGCTATCTGGAAACGGCAAATTTTGAACGCGCTCGGGCCGGAATGGCGAAACGCGACGTGAACGATCGTTGGCAACGCGAGATGGGGGACTTTTTTGTTCAGCCCGACGGCGCACTGCCTGATCGTGCCATGCAACCGTTGGAAGAAGTTTTTCACTTGTAAATTCCAGATCCGAGGATCCGATGAATCCTGCATTAGGCGTGTTCTTTCACTGGCTAGGAGGTCTCGCTTCGGCCAGTTTTTACGTTCCATATCGCGGGGTGAAGCACTGGGCGTGGGAGACCTATTGGCTGGTCGGCGGATTCTTTAGTTGGATCATCGCGCCATGGATTATCGCGTTGGTGATGACGCGCGACCTTATGAGGGTATTGCATGAAGCGCCTGCCAGTAGCCTGTTCTGGGCATATGTTTTTGGAGTCTTGTGGGGACTCGGTGGCCTGACCTTCGGCCTAACCATGCGCTATCTGGGGATGTCTCTGGGTATGGCCATGGTCCTGGGATACACCGCCGCATTCGGGACGCTGATGCCTCCGATTTTTCGCGGAGTATTCGCCTCCGAAGTTCTAGGAACTCATTCCGGACTGGTGATTCTTCTGGGCGTCGCAGTGTGTCTTCTTGGGATTGCGGTCGCGGGAGCAGCCGGAGTATCTAAAGAGCGCGAGATGTCGACGGAGCAGAAGCGTTCATCGATTAAGGAATTCGACTTGAAGAAAGGGGTTGTCGTCGCCACATTCTCAGGCGTGATGAGCGCGTGCTTCGCCTACGGACTTGCGGCGGGCGATCCGATCAAGGCAATCACCATCCAGCATCGAACGCCGGTGTTGTGGCAAGGTCTTCCGGTGCTGGTGGTTGTACTCGCCGGCGGCTTCACCACTAATTTCATCTGGTGCCTGATCCTAAACATTCGCAACCGTACCGGCTATCAGTATTTCGAGTCGGAAATTCGCGGCAAGGTTCCCGCGCGCAACGAAGAGCACATCCTTGAAACCGCTACTGACGCGCCTGCGGAGGAAATGGCGGTGGCTGTGGCCGTTGCTCAAGAACCGGCTGTCAGGGCTCCGATGCTGGCGAACTACCTGCTGTCTGCTCTTGCGGGGACGACCTGGTACATGCAGTTTTTTTTCTACACCATGGGTGAGACCCAGATGGGTCGATATAAGTTTTCCAGCTGGACGCTGCACATGGCGAGCATCATCATATTCAGTACGTTGTGGGGCATCGCGTTGAGCGAATGGAAAGGCGCGGGGAGCAAAACCAAATTGCTGGTGGCGTTCAGTTTGTTAGTTCTGGTGAGTTCAACAATAATTGTGGGTTACGGAAACTACATTGGGTCTTCTCACTGAGCAGAACTGATTTATCCCAACCTATGAAGTTGAAGCTGCCGCCTGGATCATTCAGAGCATATTTATTCGACTGTGACGGCACTATTGCCGACTCGATGCCGCTCCACTACATTGCCTGGAAGAAGGCGTTGGGGGAATGGAGCTGCGAATTTGACGAGGAACTTTTCTATGCCTGGGGTGGGATGCCGATCGTCGAGATCATATCCACGCTGAACATGAAGCACGGGCTCGATATGCCAGTGGAAACAGTCGCACACCGAAAAGAAAGCCTGTATTTAGAGCTGCTGCCAGAACTGAAGGCAGTCCCTGAAGTTTTAGAACACATTGAGGACCAACATGGCCGGATCCCGTTTGCAGTCGTGTCGGGAAGCACAAGGGAATCGGTGATCGCGTCTCTCTCGACGCTCGAACTTCTCGGAAAGTTCGACGTATTGGTTTGTGCGGGGGAGTACAGCAAGAGCAAACCCGATCCAGAAGCGTTTCTAGTTGCAGCCGACAAACTCGGAGTGCCGCCCGAGACGTGTTTAGTTTTCGAAGATACGGATCTTGGCATTCAAGCGGCGACAGCGGCAGGAATGGCCTCGGTCAAGATTCCCCCGCCGGGACAAAGAGAAGTTTAACGTGGAACAACTACGGGCGGAGACAGCCTGCGCGGCTGTCCCCGACAGTGTGTTTAGTGCTTTTCTTTGGGCGGCGGAGGCGCCGAGCGCGGCTGCTCTTTTTCCTGCATACGTTGCTGGCGCTGGGATTGCCGTTGTTGTAGTTGCTCGGTCTGTTGCTGGTGACGATGTTCGACCTGCTGCCTTCTGGCATCATCGGCCTGTTGTCTGGCGAACCTCTGGTGTTCACGTTCCTGCTGCTGCTGGAGTTTTTGCCGCTCTTTTTCCTGCTGCGCATAAATCTTCTCTTGCTGCTTTTCGTATTTGCGGTCCTGCTTGGAATTTCCCGTGTTTGGAGGAGCAGGACGCTCGGGCGGCGGAAGCTCATTCGGATGGACGGCTCTGGCGCGCGACGAGTTGTTGCCTGCGCTTTCTCGACCTGCATTCCCACGCGCCGCATTTTCTCCCGCCGGACGATGAACGGCACCACCTTCTCGGGCGGGGACGACCCCACGATCATTGAATGCGCCAGCTTTGGGAGTGGCGGCAACAGGCGGCTTGCCGTGATTTTCAGACGCCCGTAACTGCG
>QHZX01000485.1 GCA_003224835.1 Acidobacteriota bacterium
CCATTCGTGTTCATGTCCTGGAGTCGAGTTCCTAGTTGGCTTTTACCCTGCGGATCATCCAGTGTGCGATAGGTGCCATTCTGAAGAATAAAACCGTGGTTGAAGGGATTTGGCTGACTTAGGGATCCAGTGTTGTAGTAGCCAACAACGGAACCTTTAGCATTTATGGCAAGCGGAATCGTGCGGCTGGAGCCGGGATAAGAAATCTTGGTGTATGCCTTATTCTTCAATTCAAAACCGGAGTTTGCGAAATCGCCATTCACGAAGGCACTGTAGGAACCAACCATAGAGCCGAACTTGTTGATGCCCGAGAGTTGAGTGTTGACATCGCTCGCGCCTGAGCCGGCGGGATAGTTCACGGTAACGGCGTTGCTGCCACTGACCACCAGTCCATGAAGATGTCCGCCCTTGTCTTGATACATGCCAACATTTACTCCGCTGTCGTTGCGCTTAGAAAACCAGGTGTCGGCCGCGCCGGAATATGAGTAGATATTTGTCTTTCCATCCGACCAATGGATGAATGCGT
This sequence comes from Acidobacteriota bacterium, assembly GCA_003224835.1. GTDB lineage: Bacteria > Acidobacteriota > Terriglobia > Terriglobales > Acidobacteriaceae > Gp1-AA145. The sequence goes on from QHZX01000485.1 coordinate 527, forward strand.
CCTGATGTCCGGTGTTGCCGGTTGGCGGCGAGAAGATTGATCCAACGATGGTGCCATAGTTGTTAATGCCGGCCGGAGCTTCCAGTGAATACCCACTGGGCGCCTGGAACGTAGAGAATGAGCACGAAGCTGTGGTTTGGGCCTGCGAGATTACGCCGCAACTTAAAAGTAAAATGCAAAGCGTCCTGGAGATGAATAGGCGAACGGATAAGGCGAGAGGATAACGCATGATTCCTCCTGAATGAATGGGATTGACTCGAAGTGGTTGCGAAACAAATATCACCCTCTTACTAATCTTGGTGAACTGCCCCTCGGGAGTAAATAGGGATAATCACTCAAAATCAGCCGAGTGCCTGCCCTAGTTCACCTTAAGTGGATGGTCACACTTCAAAGCCTTGAGTTTTTAATTCCACATAACGCATCGATCCAGAATGCTTCCGTGCAAAGGTGGACCCTCACATATCAAAAACGATGGAGAAGAAACCAGAGCTTGTTCAGATTTCTTCTACATGGAACACACGCGAAGGTGCACACTGGCGCGCAATCGGCGGGTGGCCCACAGCTGACAAAGTGTAACTCGTGAGACGAGCACCAACTTTCAACCTTGGGTGCCCCATGTTTGCCCGGTGTTGGCAAACGTGGGACTTCGCTCGAAGGTCAGATCTTTCCCCTGTGGGGGAAGAAATCGCTTGCGCGGCATCGTCAGTTGGTTTGGTCAGGCCCCACTTCTCGCAGAGTGCGCGAGAAATGGGCCACCCCAGCTTTTTACTTTTGATTATTGCGGGGGTTTCAGCGGCAGATGTGAGCCGCCCGCCGGAAGATCACTTCAGCAAAGTGATGCTAACCGGGCGTCCGTCGAGGTATACGTTAAAGTCGGTTCCACGTTCGAACACCAACGTTACCGGAGCCTCCGTTTCTAGAAGTTCGTAAGCCTCCACCCAATATGCAAGATAGAAGCCCACCTCCGGACCGAGTCCTTCCTCTTCATTAGAAAGTACGCGAGTGACTACCGCCTGCCGCTCTTGCGAAGAGTTTTCGGACAATATATTGAACTTGAAACGTTGTCCTATTTTAATTTCAGACTGCATTTGAACTCCTCGATTTGCTTTGTCATCAGTGGAGTAGTATAGCCGTCGAAATCAGGCGCGTCCGGATGGGCAGGTAGGTGTGGTTTGTCAAGACGTTGTACCTGCGGAAACGCATTTTTGCGGTTGTGGCGGCGAGGTTAAAAGTCTGGCCACCCGCCCCTTCGCCGCCGGGGTACGTCCCGTCTGTCCCCATATTTTCCCGTATTTTCGTCGACGCTATGAGAATCCATCCGGCAAAGCTGCCTCAAGATTGATTTGTTCTCCGGTGATGGGGTGCTTGAATTTCAGAAATTGAGCGTGCAGGAAATATCCTCCGTCGCCCGGGAGGCCGGGAAGATTTTCAAGAGGCTGGCCGGTGAAGCCGTACAGACGATCGCCTACCAGGGGATGGCCGATGGATGCCAGATGGATTCTGTTTTGATGAGGGGGGCCCGACTTCAGGCTTACCTCAAATGTTGTGGTGCTGGTCGTGCGTGAGATCACCTTCGCCAATGACTTTGACGGCTTGCCAGTCGGGCTGCCGGCCCACACCGCACCGATGCGCGGGTGCGGTACAAGGCCGATGGGTGTGAGGATTTCGTAGGCGTCGTGCTGCGCAATGTTTTGAGCAAGTGCCCAATAGATTTTTTGAATTCTGGGTGTGTTCCAGTCTGCGCCTAATCGTTGGGGGTTTGTTTTTGCACCAGGCGCAGCAGTGTATTTTCCATGAAGCCGCCGCCGGGGAGGGTCGGCAGCCCGCCAGGTTTGTTGACGGCCAACAGATGGGGATCATCAAACAGTACTTCGAAGTGCTGAGGAGAGTCCGGTTCGATCCAGGGTGGACGGTTCCAGACAAGGGTTTGGCCTGAAATGAGCGATTCGCGTCCGGTGGCGGTGACGCCGCTGACGGTGACTTCGCGGTTGTTCAGTTTTTGTCGCCAGGCTTGTGAGTCTGAGTGTGGATAAAGGCTTGCTAAGTGGGAGAGCAGGGTTCGCCCATGATATTTGCTGCTGATGCTTGTGGTAAAGGCATATCCCCGGTTGAGCATGTGGTTTGAGTGTAAGCGATGGCATCTGCGAAAAATGCTTGGACAGAAAATGCGGGGACAGAAAATGCGGGAACAGACGTTGAGTACGTGCAAAAGCTTGGACATGAGGCGCCGGGGATCTATTCATAGGCCTTTGTGCAACGGGGTACGTCCCGTCTGTCCCCGTATTTTCCCCGGTCGTGTGAAAGTCCTTGAGTTCAAAACCAACGTGCTCGGCAATCTTGTTCCACTTCTCAAGAAGTCCCTGCCAGCGCTCCGCAGTGGACACGCAGAAGGCAGCGGCAGCAACCCTCGACTTGCCATCAGCCCCACTATCATCAATGTAAACAATTTGCTGCCAAGCAGGCATGGCAATCAATGAACCGGCTTCCAGTTCTCATCCATGCCTACATCGTACAGCTTCGCCAACCAGGGCGACTTTGACCCTGCCGGCACAGTCGTAACGGTGGGTGTCCCGCTCTGAGAAAGAATCAACGGAATGAAAGGGCGGGCCACCCGCCCATCTATTCCGCCGGACCGAACCTCAATCCCTTGGCTCACTGGCAGTTCAGGTCGCCTCTCAAGTATGGAATCACGACTGCATTCAATATGGCCTGCGAGCGCAGCGTGGCGTTGGCCGCGAGAAACGAGTGTCCGAAATCCTCCGCCGACTTCTTGGACACTATTTTGCGTTCGACGAGGTGGTCAACCGACTGCCAAAGCTGGCTGTCCGGCAACCTGCTGGCGACCTCGGCCCACATCAGTACCTCGTCCTTGCACGCCATTTTGAGTGAGCTCAGATTGTTGAGGGGAATAAGGACCAGCGCGAATCCCGACTTTGAGGTAGAGATCGCGTACTCCTGCGAGTCCGTCGCCCTGATGTACCTGTCTGTGATCTTTCCGTTCGCTGAATCGAGTTCGCCGTCGAGCCACTTTTGCTCTGCCTGAGACAAGTAGGGGACTTGCTTGTCGATTGCGGACAGCTCGTTGTAGAGTCTGCCTGCCTCTTTCATGCGGAGTGCTCTGGTAGCGCCCCACGGCTCTACGTACTGAGCCGAAGCCGCGGAGAACAGGATAAGCAACGCTAGGAGATGCGCGGTTCTTTTCA
>QHZX01000488.1 GCA_003224835.1 Acidobacteriota bacterium
CAAGTGATGGCACTTACAGTCTGCCTGCGATCCCAGGACAGGGGCATAGGAAACGGCAGGGCGATACGATCGAGGAATTCCGTATGCCAGCGAGGGTCCAGTGTGTGGTCGGTTGCGATATAGCCAAAGATGTCGCCGAACGTGGCGCAGATTTCATCGAGACCACATGGGGGCACGAGCGCGAGAGGTGTAGGCCCTTCCGATAGTTCGGGCATCGGTATTCTCCTTTTTGAAAACAGTGATTAGTGATTCGTGGTGAGAGGTCCGGGAGAACCTGCATTCAGAATTGATAGATCAACAATGTCGAGCTGATTGATTGAAGGCTAAGTCCGGAATGCCAGGTGCGATTTTCAATGCTAGCGAGCGGTCCAACCTCCGTCGATCAGCATAGTGTGACCGGTGATGAGCGAGGCGGCGTCAGACGCAAGGAATACCACGGCGCCCGCTACCTCCATCGGCTCGCCTATGCGATGTAGCGCGGCGATGCGTTCGATGGTATCGGCGCGATTCGCCGGTATAGCCAGATACTCTTCTGTACCCGGCGTGTGAATAAAAGTTGGAGCCACCGCATTCACGGTGATGTTGTACTTGCCCCACTCGACTGCCAGACACTTCGTCAGGTGCGCGAGACCGGCTTTGGTCATGCAATAAATACTTTCGGTAGGTAGCGCAGCGAAACCTGCTTGCGAACTCATGTTGATGATGCGGCCGTATTTCTGCCGAATCATGATTCGCCCTGCAGCCTGACTCGCAAAGAATGTGCCTTTTAGGTTAATGGCGATGGTGGCGTCGAAATCTTTTTCGGTAACGTTCTCCGCCAGATTTTCTGGCGCGATTCCCGCGTTGTTAACAAGGATATCGAGCTTGGCGAAATGTGCGGCTGCCTGATCGATGCCAGATGAGATCTGACCGAGATTCGACATATCCATCTGCACCGGTAACGCCTTCCGTCCAAGCTTTTCGATTTCTCGTACCACATCGCTGCCCGTGTTCTTATCGCGAAGGCCGAGCGCTACATCAGCTCCGGCGTGCGCTAAGGCCAATGAGATTGCCCGGCCCAGACCGCGCGCGGCGCCCGTCACCAGTGCAGTTCTGCCCTTCAAATCGAATTGGGGGAAGTTATCCATTCTGCGAAACTCCTTCCGAGCAAACGCGGCGTCAGGCTGAGGACTCGGGATTATATATAATCGCGCTTCCGATCGTTAGCTGAATCACTGAGCCGACTGTCGATCCGAGGAGCCCATTGGCCTACAACGACCTTCGCGAATGGATCGCTGCGCTCGAACGCGCCGGCGAACTAAAACGAGTTAAGACTGAAGTCGATCCGGTGCTCGAAATTGCGGAGATCACCGATCGTGTTTCAAAAGGCCGGGATAAGAAAGGACATCCCGGCGGGCCAGCGCTGCTCTTTGAAAATCCCAAGGGCAGCAACATTCCGGTGCTGATCAATCAATTTGGATCTGAGCGGCGGATGCGCATGGCGCTCGAAGTCGATTCGTTAGATGAAGTCGCCGATCGCATCCGGCATTTCATGGATGTGAAGTCGCCGCAAGGAATTCTCGACAAAATCAAAATGCTCCCTATGCTGGCCGAGATGGGTAAGTTTTTCCCTAAAACTGTTTCCAGCGGGCCCTGCAAGGAAGTTATTCGCAAGGACAATTTCGATCTAAATCATTTGCCGATTTTGAAATGCTGGCCGCAGGATGCCGGACGGTTCATCACTTTACCCTGCGTGGTCACGCGCGATCCGAAAACTGGCAAGCGCAATGTCGGCATGTACCGCATGCAGGTGTATGACGGACAAAGCGCCGGCATGCACTGGCAGCGACAAAAAATCGGGGCGGAACATTACCGCGAAATGTTGAGACGCGCTTCTGCTAATCAAGATCAAAATACCCATCCTTCTCAAACCCAGGGAAGGATGGGGTACCCCAGAGATAATTCTTCAGTTGATGTCATGGCGCGCACCTCTGGCGGTTCCGTCCTCCCCGAAGGCGGACTACCGACTGGCAAAATGGAAGTTGCGGTTGCCATCGGCACCGATCCTGCGCTCACCTTCTCGGCTATCGTGCCTGCGCCTCCCGACGTGGAGGAATATTTGATTGCGGGATTCCTGCGGCAAAGTCCGGTTGAGTTGGTGAAATGCGAGACGGTCGATCTCGAAGTCCCGGCCGCTTCAGAAATTGTTCTTGAAGGTTACGTCAATCTTGACGAACTGCGGACAGAGGGTCCGTTCGGCGATCACACGGGTTTCTATTCCCTTCCTGATTTATATCCGGTTTGTGGAGCGTATTTTCCTGCCGTTGATGAAACTGACGATTCCGGAACTGGTGGACGTCAACCTTCCTATCGAAGGCGTATTCCACAATTTAATGATCGTTTCTATCCGAAAGTCTTACCCGGGGCAGGCGCGCAAGGTGATGAATGCCATCTGGTCGCTTGGACAGGCGATGTTCACTAAGTGCGTAATTGTCGTCGATGAGGATGTGAACGTCCAGGATATTGGCGAAGTCACGCTAAAAGTCTTGAATCACATCGATCCTGAGCGCGATATTGAGTTCACCCTTGGCCCTGTTGATTCGCTCGACCACGCGTCCCGGCTGCCGAATTTCGGATCGAAAATGGGAATCGACGCCACTCGCAAATGGAGCAGCGAAGGTTTTTCGCGTCCCTGGCCGGATGAGATCTTGATGGATGAGAAAACCAAGTCCCTTGTTAACAGCAAATGGAAGGCGCTCGTGAAAGAGCTGGGAATTGAGTAGAAAAGCCGCGCAAAATCTGCGATTTGTTCCCTATTTCCAGAATAGCAAAACAGGCACCCCATTTGTGCCATGATTTTGAAGTTTATTTTTGGTAATAATATACTTGACAAAACAGAGGTTCCGGCCTAAGATTTCAG
>QHZX01000026.1 GCA_003224835.1 Acidobacteriota bacterium
TTGAGCAGAACGCTGGCGACCGCTGTCATCGCCGATTGATTCTTGCCGGGATTCTCCTTCAGCTCTGCTGATGCTCTGACTAATCTCGCTCCTCGTGAGGCGCCGGAAGCTTTCGCATAAAGCCGGCGCATGGTTGCGAGCTCATTTTCTGTCAAGTCGCGCGACAGTACTAAGCGCGCGCCAAACTGGATACGCTCGTCAAGATTCATGGACGCCTTTGTCATGCGACCTGCCAGCGCCTCGGAAGCCTCCGCATAGACGGGATCGTTCAGCGTCACCAACGCCTGAAGCGGAGTATTCGTAGGGATGCGGCGCGCCAGGCTTGTGTCATGATCCGAGGCGTCGAAGGTGAGAAAGCTTGGGTATCCGGCCGTTCGCTTGATGTATGTGTAAACCGCGCGTCGATAGCGACCTGGTCCCTTCGCGTCAATCCATTTACTGTCGTTGTAAACCGAGTTCCAGACCCCGGCAGGCTGCGGCGGCATTACGGGAGGTCCGCCCATCTTCAGATTTAGAAGTCCGCTTGCCATGAGCGCCTGATCGCGGACCATTTCTGCGGTGAGACGCTGCTGTGGCCCGTGAGCGAGCAAGCGATTCCGTGGGTCTCTTTCGTTGAGTTCAGGTGTTGTCCTGCCGCTTTGTCGATAAGCCGCACTGAGCACCAGCTCGCGCAACAGGGCCTTCATATCCCAATGAAGATCCTTCTGAAAATGAAGTGCAAGCCAATCGAGCAGCTCAGGATGACTCGGTTCTTCCCCAACGCTACCGAAATTCTCGAGCGTTTCGACGATGCCGGTACCAAACAATTGCTCCCAGTAGCGATTCACCGCAGTACGCGCGGTGAGAGGCTGCCCCGGAGAAAAGAACCAGCGCGCGAGCGTCAACCGGTTGCGGGGCTCGCCAGCAGGAAGCGCCGGAAAGATCCTTGGCACATCGGGAATAAGGGCCGGGCCGATTTTGGTAAGGAAATTACCGCGCTCGAACTCGAGAGTCTTACGAAGTGCATATGCCGGCTGTTCGGCCATTACAGGAGTCTCAATCGCTGGAATTTCTTCCAGCTGCTTTTGCAGCTTTGTAATCCGGGCGATGTTGCCGTTATAGCCGGAGTCCGCACTGAGTTCCGTCCAATGGGGATCACCGCTCGCAAATATCCTCGAACGCCTGATCAGCGACGGTTTACTGGCAATGCTGTCAACCTGCGTGAGCAAAATCTTTATGTAGCTGCCGTCGGCGAGCTGAATTGGCGAAGCTGGGACCGCAACCATCCAACGGTTCTGGAACAAACTGGGATCGGACGAAAAGCCTCCAGTCGCCGCGTCTTCTTTATGTTCCGAGTTCGCTTTGACAGCCCTGGTCACCGCGGCCGAAAGATTCGTCTCGGAGTCTGGGACAAAATTGTGGAAGCCAATCTTGCTTGCATGGCCGTTGGGCCCAACGATCCACGCGTCCACTTTATTTACGATAAAACCCAGTTCCGGAGTGTGCCGGGACGTCTCAGAATTACCGGGAAACACTTCGATCCGCAACGCCGTTAACTTCGGCACGGTTGTGCTTACCTTGATTTCATAAACCGATTTTCCCGGCGTAGTCGCAGCTGCCGCGAACTCGCCACCGTGGACTTGAAAGACTACCGGCCTGACCTTAGCTCTCGCGGCGGCAAGCCTCCTCTCTTCGGCGATGGCCTTGGCCAATTCCTTAAGTTCCTTCGCCCGGTCTTTGAGTTCCTTTACTTCAGGCTCTTTGCCCGGGAGTTTGCTTTGTCGCAATTCGTGGAGTTGGCGTTCCAGTTGAACGATCTCCCAACGCAACGCGGGCGCTTCACTGGCGGTTGCCGACGTGACTTTTACGGGCAACCATTGAGTCTCATTTTCCAAATCCCGGCCTGCCTCAACCACCGACGTCGTCAGTCCCGCAATTTCCTGCTGCAATTGCGCCGCTTCCGGATATCGCGTGTGGTCCTTGGGAACCCGCAGCACGGGCGCGTCACTCGGGTAGTCGGCATCTTGCGATGTATTAAAGAAGGCGAGCGACTTGTAATACTCGTTGTGATGAATCGGATCGTACGGATGCGAGTGGCACTGCACGCAATTCATCGTCAGTCCATTGAGCACTGACCAGGTAGTCGCCGAGCGATCCATCACAGCTATCAGGCGGAATTCCTCATCGTCTGTGCCGCCCTCGTCATTGTTCGGAGTCTGCCGGTGAAACGAGGTTGCTATCCGGTCCTCAAATGTCGCATTCGGCAATAAATCTCCGGCCAGCTGCGTGATGACAAATTTATCGTACGGAACATTGCGGTTGAATGCATCAATCACCCAATCGCGATAAGGCCAAACCCCAGGCCGAGCACGGTCTGCTTCGTAACCCTTGGTATCCGCATAGCGCGCCAGGTCGAGCCACATCGCCGCCCAACGTTCGCCATAGCGCGGTGAAGACAGCAATCGGTTCACTTGTTTCTCATAAGCATTGGGGGACGTATCCGTCATATAAGCGGCCTGCTCCTCTGCGCTAGGCGGAAGTCCCGTTAAATCCAGTGATACCCGACGCAATAGCTCCGCTTTATCAGCCTCGGGCGAGGGAGCGAGTCCCTCCTTCTCCAGGCGGGAAAGAATAAAGCGGTCCAGAGGCTGTTTTGGCCATCGAACCGCCTTCACTGCCGGAAGTGCATGCGGTTTAGGCGCCACAAAGGACCAATGGTCTTCCCATTTCGCCCCCTGTTTGATCCATTTGCGAAGCAACTCGACTTGTTTCGGAGGGAGTGGCGCCGCATGATACGGCATCCTAGTATCTGGGTCTTTCGATGTGACTCGCGCGATCAGCTCCGAGGCGTCCGGATCGCGTGGCACAATCGTTCGTCGGCCCGATTTTCCAACTCCTAACGCTTCGTCGCGGAATATAAAGGAGACACCATTCTTTTGGCGTACTCCGCCGTGGCATTGCACGCAGTTCTGATTCAGGATGGGCCTGATCTCCGTGCTGAAATGCACCTCATCCCCGGCAAAGAGATAGCGAGGGGCGCGCCACAGGGCCAGCCCACCGACAACAAGGACGGCGCCCAGAAGCAGGAGTAATCGGCGCCCGAGCATGGGCCCGCTCAGCATGACGTTTATATAAGTAGCACAATCTCTGGAACACGAAAATACCCGTGGTGGGCAGTATCTCTTTGAAATCACCCAATTGAAGGAGATATTCGTCTGTTCCGTACCGGAGATGTTCGCGCTTTTATGCCGCCACAAGGGGAGATGGTAGCCGTTTCGCAATCGCTTACTTCAGGGCACCCTACGGTCAGCCTCCAAACATCGGTGGAACAGGGATGCAGCGGGGATAGGGAGTTCGGGACATCGATGTCGTGAAATATCCCATTTTGCAGCACGAAGCCGTGCTCATTACCGGCCGAATCGAAGGAGCGCCCCGTGATATCGCCCGTATTGTGGCGCTGGCGACCGCAAACAGCACCAGCCAGGCAGTTCGGATTACAGTCACCCTCGAAATTGCCAGCAAGCCAGCCGCGAAACGATAGGAATTCAAAAATGGCATTCTGATTTAGGAGCTCTTGACATTCAATCTTCTCACGGAGAATTGTGTTTGAACGCTAGCTGAACCGCGGGTCTGCAACTTCCTAGGTCGTGATCTGGCAACTTACGGTCCTAGTGCTTGACACTTTGTTTGTGGCGGTGCTAAAAACGCACCCTATGTAACCGCTCTCAGAAAGCGGTTTCAGTAATAGGGGGCAATTGGGCGGACAAGGAATCGAACGCAGAGAAATTCTGCGATATATCGGCATAGCATCCGTGGCTGGCACATTTCCTGGATTCAGCAAATGGGCATTCGCCTGTCCGCAGGATCATCCAGAATCAGTTTCCTCCGTGCGCGCTTCAGGTCCGTATAAACCGCTGTTCTTTTCTCCCGAGCATTACCAGATGGTGGAGCACATTGCGGAGATGATCATTCCGCAAGATGACACGCCTGGAGCGAGGCAAGCGGGCGTTGCTGAGTTTATTGACTTCATGGTTGCGAATCGCGCGCCGGTGAGCGGATCCCGTGACGTCCGCTCGACCGAAGATGCACTGGAAATGGGGAACGAGGCACAGAACCGCTTCATTTTAGGACTCGACTGGATCAATACACATTGCCGGGCGGAGTTTGGCCGTGCTTTCATGGATTCCACCCATGAACAACAGAATAGCTTGCTGGAGGAGCTTGCCTACAAAACGAAATTCAAACCCACAACCGAAAGCGGACGCGAATTTTTCCAAATGATGCGTGATTACACGGTTGTGGGCTACTACACAACAAAGATTGGACTAGAGAGCCTTGGTTATCCGGGGCTTCGGACCACGTGGCCAAAGATGCCGGGATGCACTCATCCTGACGATCCGGAACATGCTCACCTTCGGGAGCCGACAAACCCAATGATCAAGACACAGCAAAGCACGAGTTGAACCAGTCTCTTACATGGCTACGAAAATCTATGACGTCATTGTGGTAGGAACCGGCGCCGGTGGCGGCACGGCCATGAAAATTCTTTGCGAGGCAGGTCTGCAAGTCTGTGCCATTAATTCGGGTCCTCGCACCAATCCAGCGACAGATTATCGCCGACATCGGCAGGTTTACGACCTGAAGTATCGAGGCTACGGCGATCCCTTGCGGTTGAAAGGGAAAGCCCACCAGGAGCCCTATTCTGTGGAAGAGTCGGAATACAGCGAGGGAAGGGACCTGTTCGAGCACGATGTTGCATATTCCAACGCACCAGGAACCGACTGGTACTGGAAGCGATGCAAGGGCACCGGCGGGAAAGCCAATTTTTGGGGCCGTTCTTCGGCGCGGTTTGGCGATATCGATTTCAAGGCCGCAGATCTCGACGGGGTTGGAGAAAACTGGCCGGTTGATTACGCGGAGATTTCTCCGTGGTTTTCAAAGGCCGAGCGTTACATGGGTGTGGCTAGCACGATCCAGAATCGGCCGAGCAATCCCGATGGCGAATATCTCCCGCCAATGCCCTGGCGCTGCCTGGATTACATCATTCAGAAGGGCGCAGAAAAAATCGGTGTGCCGTACCTGCCTGATCGTTGCGCGCAGTTGACGATTGAGCATAACGGACATCTGGCCTGCCACTATTGCGGGAACTGCAGCCGCGGGTGCGATGTTGGATCGTTTTTCTCGCCAACGTGGTTCACCATCCCGGAAGCTGAGGCGACCAAAAACCTAACGCTTCTCACCAACGCCCTGGTCCGAAGCATACTAGTGGATGAGAACGGCATGGCAAAAGGTGTGGCATACGTGGACCGGCCCACGCGGAAAGAAGTGGAAGTCTATGCCAAGGTGGTTGTTCTTGCCGCATCGTGCGTTGAGACTGCGCACATCATGCTGAACTCGAAGTCCAGGCACTGGCCTACCGGCATTGCTAATTCGAGTGGACAACTTGGCCACAATCTTTCGGATCACCTTTATGGCAATCCGGGATACGGATACTTGCCGCAGCTATTGGGTCAGCCTGCTACTCCCGATAATATCGCCGATTCAACCGTTACCTGGATGCCGCGCTGGCAAAACTTGAAAAATCCGAGGGAAGAGAAATTTATTCGAGGGTATTCGATTTACATGGGTGGCGGTTGTGGCGAGTTTCCCGGCCACTACGGGCAGATCGAAGGCTTCGGTTCTAAATACAAAAAGGAAATCAAACGTTACTATCCCACCCCGGTTGGTGCTCTCATCCAGGCGCCGGCACTTCCCAGTCCTAATAACTACATTGATATCGATCCAGAAAAAAAGGACATCTTTGGAATTCCTCAACTGCGATTTCATTATGAATGGGGCCCAAACGAGCTTCTGATGTGGGAGCATTCGAAGCAAGTTATGATCGATCTCTTCAACGCCATGGGTGGAGAGATGTGGGGCGCTGACGCTGAACCGAACCGCGCTGGGACCAGTTTGCATGAGGTTGGAGTCTGCAAGATGGGAAATGATCCCAAAACGTCAGTCACAAACAAGTGGGCGCAAGCTCACGACGTCCAGAACCTTTACATTTGCGACGCCAGCATTTTTCCGACGATCACCGATAAGACGACGACCATGCCCATTGTCGCTTTCGCCATGCGGACCTGTGATCACATGCTGGACAATTTTAAGCAAGGTGTTCACAAGCGCGCATGAGCATGAACGAGCTTTCGTTCCAGCTGCATGGAGACGATTCAAGTCTCGCATCATTTTCTTGTTTGGAGTTGAATGAGGGACTGCGGCAAGAAAATCAAAGCGAAACTAATTGCGTGGTGCCCGGGACTGGAATTGAACCGGTACGCTCCTTTCGGATCCCGGGATTTTAAGTCCCGTGCGTCTGCCAGTTTCGCCACCCGGGCGGGTTTGAAAACGCTAGAGTTACCGTACACCAACCTTTGGAGCCGTGAGGACTGTAGCGGGAAATGTAGCGACTCCAGCGCTTCTTTCTGACGTGGATTGTGCCGCGTTACGCAAGAAATCCGGGGACGTTTCTGAGTACACGTTCTCCAGGTCCGGCGAAAGGACAAACTCACGCTGATTTTCATCCGATCGCATTTCGATTACAGGCACGAGGTCAATGATGCGCCAGCCGGAGCGCTCTTCTTAATGTGGCGAGATGCCGGTTATTGTGGAGCGGTCCTATGCATCATGCACCATCTTCGCCGTAAACTCGGCTCACTTTGCTGATTTCGTACCCGGCGTTTTCTGAACCGTCGATAGCGTTACCGTGAGCTTCTCGCTTTTTCCTTGACAAGCCCTCTCGGTTCATTGATAAATCGTTTTAATATTTTTTTCCGAGAGTTGAAGAAAGACCAAAGCCGTTCATTTTAAGTTGGGCTCATCTGCCTGGTTTCTGCATTCTTGTTTCTGAACCGTGAGTCAGTGCTCCTGTACGGCAGATTTTGCTTGGGACGTTCGAGTGCACCGCGAATCAATAGCATTCTGAGAATTGTCGTCAGGACGAAATGAATTATTGCTTGAATACGTCTGATTATTTGTGAGATCGTAGCGCCATTCCGGGAGGCCACAGTGAAAAGCCAACGCAGAAGTCTTGTCTCGATTGTTGTCGTAGTCTTGGCACTTCTTTCCAGCTCGACGATTCTGCGGGCCGACGTGACCGGTTCCATAACCGGCGTTGTGCATGATCGCGCCAACGCGGTGATCACAGGGGCTAAGGTCACAGTGACAAATGTAAAAACCAACCTTAGCCAGCAAGTTGCCTCGGGTTCCGACGGTTCTTACCACTTTCTCGCTTTGCCCGCCGGCACGTACAAAGTCAGTGCGACCGCGAGCGGCTTCCGCGTCTACAACGCGACTGACATTGTCCTGCAAGTCAACGATCAGCTAAGCATTAATATCACGCTGGACGTGGGCA
>QHZX01000027.1 GCA_003224835.1 Acidobacteriota bacterium
TGTCGCCGTTTCAGCACGGGGAGGTTTTCGTTACCGACGACGGCGCGGAAACGGACCTCGACCTCGGGCATTACGAGCGCTTCACCCACGCCAGACTCTCTCGCGACAACAACTGGACGACCGGCCGTATTTACGAGCAGATTATTGCCAAAGAACGGCGCGGGGATTATTTGGGCAAAACCGTCCAGGTGATTCCGCATGTGACTAACGAAATTAAAGCCGCGATGAAAAAAGTCGCGCAGGAAGTTGATGTCGCAATCGTCGAAATTGGCGGCACTGTCGGCGACATTGAATCGTTGCCCTTCATGGAAGCGATCCGGCAAATGCGGCAGGAACTTGGGCGCGAGAATACGCTTTTCATGCACGTTACGCTGGTTCCATTCATCGCCGCCGCGCAAGAGTTAAAAACCAAGCCGACACAGCACTCGGTAAAAGAACTGCTCAGCATTGGAATTCAGCCCGATATTCTGCTTTGTCGGACGGATCGTTTTCTCTCGAAAGACATCAAGAGCAAAATTGCTCTCTTCTGCAACGTTGAAGAGGGCGCGGTCGTCACCGCCAAAGATGTTGCCTCGATTTATGAAGTCCCGCTGGTGTTCTCGCATGAGGGCGTGGACACACTGGTGCTGAAATATTTGCATCTGCAATCGAAAGAACGCGACGTTAAGCAGTGGGAAGAGCTGGTGCACCGGGTTTACAACCCCAAGGCCGACGTGAACATTGCAATCGTCGGTAAGTATGTAGAGTACGAAGATTCATACAAGTCTCTGAAAGAAGCGTTGGTGCACGGGGCGCTGGCGCACAATTTGAAGCTGCACGTGAGCTGGATCGAAGCGGAAGGTTTGGAAGAAGGCCAGCGTGCTTGTGAGGAGCAGTTGCACGACTTCGACGGAATCCTGGTGCCCGGCGGATTCGGCAAGCGCGGCATTGAAGGAATGCTGCAAGCGATCCGATATGCTCGTGAGCAGAAGGTGCCGTATTTCGGAATCTGCCTGGGGATGCAGACAGCGTGCATTGAATTCGCGCGCGACGTATGCGGATTGGCCGAAGCCAATTCCAGCGAGTTCGATCCGGCGACGCCGCATCGAGTTATATACAAGCTCCGTGAATTGCGCGGGGTTGAGGAACTGGGCGGAACCATGCGGCTGGGGGCGTGGCCCTGCAAGATTGAGCCAGGGACACTGGCGCACAAGATATATGGACAGACTGAGATCAGCGAACGCCACCGGCATCGTTACGAGTTCAACCGCGAATACGAAGGACCTCTCACTGCCGCAGGGCTGCGCATTTCCGGTTCAACGCCCGATGGCACTTACGTAGAGATGATTGAACTGCCCGACCATCCGCACTTCATCGGCTGCCAGTTTCATCCTGAGTTCAAGTCGAAGCCGCTCGAGCCGCATCCATTATTTAAATCATTCGTTGGGGCGTCGCATGAACACGGACGCGAGCGCGAAGCTAAAAAGCAGGCAGCGGAACTCGAGATGTTTCATCGGCCCCAAAAAGTGGCGAGCCGGTAAACCTAAACCACGGAGAGCACAGAGTTACACAGAGAACGACACAGAGCCTCGGTGGGCGTTCGGTGTGTAACTCTGTGTTCTCTGTGGTTAAGGTTCTTAACCAACCGCTTGCTCCGCGATCTTGCGTGCTCGGCGGTAGAATCTGTCTTTGGCAATTTCCTTCCAAATCGAAGGCATCAACGTCGGTTCCGGCAATCTGTTCCTCATTGCCGGACCATGCGTCATTGAGAGCGAGAAGCACGCGCTGTTCATGGCCGAAGTGATCAAGGGCGTGACCCGGTCGCTGAATATCCCGTTTATTTTTAAGGCCTCGTACGACAAAGCCAATCGCACCTCGATTCGCAGCTTTCGTGGACCGGGGCTCGCGGAAGGGCTTCGCATTTTAAAAAAAATAAAAGACGAAGTTCACGTGCCAGTGTTGACCGATGTGCACGAAGCAAAGGACGTCCCCAAAGTCGCTGAAGTCGCGGATGTTTTGCAGATCCCAGCGTTCCTATGCCGTCAGACCGACCTTGTTGTAGCAGCAGGCATGACCGAGCGCGCCGTAAACATAAAAAAGGGACAATTTGTCTCGCCCTGGGACATGAAGCACATCGTCGAGAAATGCCGCTCCGCGGGGAACGATCGCGTATTCGTGACCGAGCGCGGCGCCAGCTTTGGCTACAACAATCTTGTGGTGGACATGCGTTCACTTGCCATCATGCGCAAGTTTGCGCCGGTGGTCTTTGATGCCACTCATTCCGTTCAGCTGCCGTCCGCCTCAGGCGATGGCGACCATGCGGTGAGCGGCGGCCAACCTGAATTTATTCCTGTGCTGTCGCGGGCCGCAGTTGCAGCCGGTGTTGACGGCGTGTTTATGGAAGTGCACGACAATCCCGCCGAAGCGAAATCCGATGGTGCCAACGCCCTGCACTCAACTAAATTACGCGGCGTGCTGAAGGAATTATTGGCGGTGCAGAAGGCAGTTGGGGAAGCGCACGTTACACCTTAGTCATAATCCTGCTACCATTCCCACGCCCGGTTCATCTCATTCCCATGCACATTCTCGCCCTGATAGCGGGAGTCGCGATCATCCTGACCGTCCTGCTGGATGCATTCGAAACGGTCGTTCTGCCACGGCGGGTGCAGCGGCATTTCCGGATCACGATTCTGTTCTACCGCAATACCTGGGCGCCATATGCGAAGCTGGCGAGCCACATTAAATCGCAGACCCGGCGCGAAACTGTGCTCGGATATTTCGGGCCGCTTTCGATGATTGCATTGCTCATAATCTGGGCCTGCTCGCTGATCTTTGCCTTCGCGTTGCTGCAGTATGCAGGCGGCGAACACCTGTCATTAAGCAACCAGCCGATCAATTTCCGCCTTTTGCTCTATCACAGCGGGGAGACTTTCTTTACGCTCGGCTACGGCGACATTACCCCAGCGTCGTACTACTCGAGGGTATTATCTGTCCTTGAAGCGGGGATGGGCTTCGGCTTTTTGGCGATTGTGATCGGCTACTTGCCGACGATCTATTCAGCTTTCTCTCGGCGGGAAATTGAAATTTCGCTGCTCGATGCGCGAGCCGGTTCGCCTCCCAGCGCGGCCGAGTTGCTCACGCGGGCCGTGGATAGCCTTGATGCGGGCACGCTCGACCGGCTCTTCCATGATTGGGAACGATGGGCGGCTGAAGTCCTGGAAAGCCATCTTTCATATCCAGTGTTGAGTTTTTATCGTTCTCAGCACAGCAATCAATCCTGGCTAGGCGCTCTGACCGTGATTTTGGATGCCACGGCGCTGGTCATTACCGGGATCGAAGGCGTGAGTAGCGAGCAGGCGCGTTGGACATTCAAAATGGCACGTCATGCGGTGGTCGATTTGGCTCAGGTGGTGAATGCGCACTATGATCCACACGCCCAGGAAAGATTAGGGCCTGTAGATCTGGCGCAGATTCGCGCGCAGCTCGCGGCAAAGGGACTAAAAATGCGACAGGACGCTGAAGCCGAAGAGAAGTTACACAATATGCGGATGAAGTACGAACCTTATGTCCTGGCGATTGCCAAAACTTTATACATTTCACTGCCGCCGTGGATCCGGCGTGACCATATTAAAGATAATTGGGAAGCGGGGCCGTGGGACCGCATGACCCAGGCACAGGCCTTGGGCCGGATTTCGCACGAGCGGCAGGGTGAACGGCAGAGCGTTACTGTCGACGATCACTTCTGATTTGCGCCGCTTCTTTGCGATCTGTTGCGCGCAGCCGGTAGTATCTCTACGGCCCAAGCTGCGACGAACTTTATCGTGTCGCAGCGGTTGCGTGCTCGCGCTCAACATCTTTCAGGCGGGCCGCTTTGCCGCGAAGATTACGCAAATAATAAAGTTTTGCGCGGCGGACCTTTGAAGATCGCACAAGCTCAATGCGGTCGATCACCCGTGAACTCACCGGGAAAATGCGCTCCACGCCCTGGCCGAAGCTGATTTTACGGACGGTGAAGCTGGCTTGCGGCCCACGCGTGCGCGCGAGGACCACGCCTTCGAATGCCTGCAGGCGCTCTTTGTCCCCTTCTTTGATCTTGACGTGAACGCGTATGGTATCGCCCGCGACGAACTCAGGCAAGTCGGTGCGCTTCGTCTTAGCGAGAAGTTTTTCAATGATTAAGTTCGACATGGTCTTGATCCTCTCAGGGTTTCTATTGAAACCCTACCAACTTGTCATTCCGAGTGGCTTTAGCCACGAGGAACCTATTTTTCGCGCCGGCAAAGTAGGCTCTCAGGGCTGAAGTCCTTCGGAATGACAACTCTTATCTTTTCACTTCGCCCGCAACCTCTGCGAGTAGATCTTTATCTTCTTTGCTCAACTTTACCTGATCCAAAAGATCAGGGCGGTTTTGCAATGTTTTTTCCAATGCTGAACGGCGGCGCCAACGCTTGATATCTTCGTGATTCCCGTTCACCAGAACTTCTGGGACCTTGATCCCGCGAAAATCCGCAGGACGTGTAAAGTGCGGATAGTCAAGCAATCCGCCGGACGCACAGGTTGAACTTGGCCCACTGGTTTCGCCGAGTTCCGGCCCAGCAAAAAACGATTCCTGCCGCGTCGAAGCTTCATTTCCGACCGCGCCCGGAATCAGCCGTGCGACTGCATCGATAATCACTGCCGCACCTAATTCGCCGCCGCTCAGAACATAATCGCCGATCGAAATTTCGCGATCAGCGAGGTGCGTTCCCACGCGCTCATCGACGCCTTCGTAGCGGCCGCAAATCAGCACCAGCCGTTGCAGCCCTGCTAGCTCAGATGCAAGCTTCTGATCAAAACGCTTGCCCTGCGCCGAGAGCAGCACGACCGATTGATTCGATGTGACGCGTTCTGCGCGAGGCGCCAGCTTGAACTGCTCGACACATTCAAAGATCGGTTCCGGCTTGAGCACCATTCCAGCGCCGCCGCCGAAAGGGCGGTCATCTACTGTGCGATGCCGATCGCGGGTAAACGCCCGCAGATCGTGAATGTCGATCTTCACCAGCCCGGCTTCGCGCGCCCGGCGAACAATTCCGAAGTCCAGCGGCCCGCGAAAAAAATCCGGGAAGATGGTGATGATGTCAATCTGCACAAAATCTTTAACCACAGAGGGCACAGAGTTTCACAGAGGACCACCACGGAGGAATTGCATCAATTGCACTTCTCTGTGTTTGCCCTGTGTACCTCTGTGGTTAGCGCTTTTGCTGTTCTTGCTTCTCTTCGTCCGTCAGCGGAGCGTTTACTTCGAGTAAGCCTGCGGGCAAATTCATTTCGATGCGCTTGTGCTCGAGATCAGTCTTCACTAGAAATTCCTGCGCGTAAGGAATTTCTAATTCGTTCTTTCCTGATCCAATCACTAGCAGCGGCGCTTCACCCGCACCGAAGCGTACATCACTTACCAAACCAACTTCACGTCCGCGGTCGAACAACGCGCAACCTACCAGATCGCTTACGTAAGCCGTTCCCGGCTCCAGCTGCGCACGCTCGCCGATCGGGACTTGCAATTCGTTTCCGACCAACGGCTCGGCATCCGAAATCGAATCGACCCCGGCAAACTTCAGCACCAGCCAATCTTTGTGCGGCCAGACATTTTCGATCTGCAACTCGCGCCGGGTGCCGTCTTCATTCAGCGCAAAAACCCGCATGCCTGCGTGCAGCCGTCCGGGAATATCGGTGTGCACCTCGACGGCAACTTCGCCGTGCCGTCCCTGGGTTTTGACCACGCGCGCCAGAGTAACGAAATCTTTCAAATTCAAACTGGCCACGGATTTGCACAGATCAACACGGATTCTAAATGCCAAATCTGAATCGCCTGGATCACGTGGTTTTGTTCTTTCTCAAATCCGTTTAAATCCGCGTTAATCCGTGGCTGATTTTGAAGTTCTTATTCCAGAATCTCTAACTCGTAGTGCTTGCCGGCCTTCTCACCCGCCGCATGCAGCAGATTTCGCATCGCCCGCGCGATCTTGCCCGACTTTCCGATCACGCGACCCATGTCGTCTTCTGCGACCTCGAGCTCGAGCACCAGTTCGCCATCCTCGTCCACTTCTTCGACAATGACTTTGTCGGGCGCGGCGACCAGCGCCTTGGCAACGTGCTCAATCAAAGCCTTCGGATTGGGAGCCTGGTCAGTCATGCTAAAAGCGGCCACGGATCAGACGGATCAACACTCTTTTCCTATTCGCTGAAATCAAGTGCGAACCAAAAAAGCTTTTAACCGCAGAGATCGCCAAGAAAAACCGCGGAGTTCGCCGAGAAAACTTGAACTACTCAAATCCACTACAGAAATCCGAAACCGAATTAGCTAAAGAAATCCGTGCGAATCCGTGTGATCCGTGGCCGGTCCTTAAACTTACGATGCCACCGGTTCGGCGGGTGCCTTCCCCGCAAAGCCCAGGATCTTGC
>QHZX01000028.1 GCA_003224835.1 Acidobacteriota bacterium
GAGCCCGGCTGGGTTTGCTTCTTGCGCTAAGCTCGATTTCCATCCTGTTCGTCACCATGACCGTGGTGTTTATGCTTCTTCGGCACGGCTCAGGGGTGTTCGATTTGCGCAGCGGATATTACGTCCGGCAATGGGTTCCGTTCGAACTCCCCGTCCGACTCTTGCTTCTGAATACTTTTGTGTTGCTGGCAAGCAGCATCACCATTGAATTTGCCAGACGATCGCTGGCGCGGGAGATGGTCCTGGAGCCAGTGCGCTCGATTCCGGGCATAACTCTCGATCGCGAACGCGGAATCCCGTGGCTCGGCATTACGATCGCGTTTGGGCTGCTCTTCCTGCTAGGGCAGTGGGCCGCGTGGCGCGCGTTGCAGGGCCGCGGCTTTCACATGTTTACCGGAGTTCCCAGCCCTTTCTTCTACATTCTGACCGGAGCACATGCGATCCACTTGATCGTAGGACTGCTGGTGTTGTCTTACGCCGGAGTTATTTCCTGGTGGCACCGAAATATTCAGCAACGACGCATTGTGATTGAGACTGCCGCTTGGTACTGGCACTTTATGGGCGCTCTGTGGGTGTACGTTTTCGCGCTGCTGCAGTTCGGGCGATAACAGCCCGTCAACTTTCCTGCCTTATAATAGAAAGATTCGGCAGTGCTCGCGGAGCCAATTAATAGGATGGGACGTGCAAGAGCGTTCCACAGAGTGCTGCCTACCCTGAATTGATGCCTGAGATTTCCAACGATAGCATTGTGGTGCGTGGGGCCCGCACTCACAACCTCAAAAACATTGATTTCGAGATTCCTCACAATGCTTTCACGGTTGTGACCGGGGTTTCGGGATCGGGGAAATCTTCGCTCGCTTTCGACACCATCTACGCTGAGGGACAGCGGCGATACGTAGAATCGTTGTCCGCGTACGCGCGGCAATTTCTAGAGCGGATCGAAAAACCAGACGCCGATCACATTGAAGGTATAGCTCCCGCCGTCGCCATCCGGCAGAAGAACACGACGCGAAGCCCGCGCTCGACGGTAGGAACCGCAACCGAGATTTACGACTACTTGCGATTGCTTTTTGCGCGAGTGGGAAGAACTTACTGCCTGCAGTGCGGCGCTGAAGTGAAAAAGGATACGGTCGATGAGGTAGCCCAAGCCGTGCTGGCCCTGCCACAGGGCACGCGATTACATGTTCTGTTCCCGCTGCTCACGGGGAGCAATTCGGTCACCGAGCTGTCCAAAGGACGCAAGAAAACAAAACCGGCGGCGGGGCCGGGCGATGCAGTCAAGACCAGACTCTTCGAACTTCGGCAACGCGGCTTCAACCGTTTGTTTCAGAACGGAGAAATTTTTGAGTTTTCGACTCCCGAGTCATTACTCAATATCAACTTCTCGAAACCTGTATTCGTATTAGTTGACCGGCTTGTGGTCTCAACGGATGCACGGGCGCGCATCGTCGACGCCACCGAGATCAGCTTTCGCGAGAGTAGCGAAGTGCTTTTTCAATCTGTTCGCCGCGACGATCAATCTGTGCAGGAGCTTCGGTTTTCGCAACGCTTCGAGTGCAAACGTTGTGGTATTCGGTATGTGGAGCCGGAACCACGACTGTTTTCGTTCAATAACCCGTTCGGCGCGTGTCCGAGATGCCAGGGATTCGGTAACACCATTGACTTCGACTTGGATCTGGTAATTCCTGACAAATCCAAATCCCTCGAAGATGGTCCGATTGAACCATGGACAAAACCTAAGTACCGGCCGTATGGCACAGAGATGAAGCGGTTCGCCCGAAGCGCGGGCATACCGGTGGATGTGCCATGGGCGGAAATGGATTCGGAACACCAGCGGCTGATTATCGATGGAGAGAAAAAGTTTCCCGGAGTCCGCGGGTTCTTCGAATATCTCGAGCGCAAGAAATACAAACTTCACGTACGGGTGTTCCTAAGCAGGTATCGCGGCTATACGGTTTGCTCGGATTGCAGCGGCGCGAGGCTGCGCACTGAGGCTCGGCAGGTAAGAATCGCGGGCAAGGATATCTGCGAAGTCTGTTCCATGACAGTGGAACATGCAGCGCAGTTCTTCGTGCAGGTGGCACTGACCCGGGAAGAAGCTGACATAGCGGAACGGTTGCTGGACGAAATCCGCACCCGGTTGGAGTTTTTAATGGATGTTGGTCTGGAATACCTGATGCTCAACCGGATGACATCTACGCTTTCGGGTGGCGAGGCACAGCGGATTCAGCTGGCGACGTCGCTGGGTTCACGTTTGGTGGGAACTCTTTATGTTTTAGATGAGCCGTCGATTGGATTGCACAGTCGCGATACGCAGCGGTTGATTCATATTCTGCATGGCTTACGCGATTTGGGAAATACGGTGCTGGTGGTCGAACACGATCCTGATGTGATGCGTGCCAGCGACCGAATTCTGGATCTCGGCCCGGGTGCGGGCGAACATGGGGGAAAAATCATCGCCACCGGCACCTATGATCAGATCACGCACACGCCGATGTCGCTGACCGGACGCTATCTGTCGAATGACCTCCGGATTCAGATTCCCACCAACAGGCGCAAACCCGGACGGCAAAAGATCACGATTCGAGGAGCACACGCGCATAACTTAAACGGCGTTGACGTGACGGTCCCACTCGGAATGTTAGTGGCGATTACCGGTGTGTCCGGGTCGGGTAAATCCACGCTGCTGCACGACGTTTTGTATCAAGCGCTCAAGGGGAGGAAGAACCAGAGCAATGGCACGCCTATCAACTTTCCATTTCTTGAGGAAATCACTGGGGATGAGTACATCGATGACGTGGTGCTGGTCGACCAATCGCCGATCGGACGAACTCCACGTTCTAATCCGGTGACTTATATCAAGGCATTCGACGGAATCCGCGATTTGTTTGCGGGCACTCCGGAGGCGCACAAGCGAGGATTTTCAGCCGGGCACTTTTCATTCAACGTTCCCGGAGGCCGTTGCGAGACCTGCCAGGGGGATGGAACAGTAGTGGTCGAAATGCAGTTCCTGGCAGATGTGGAACTGATTTGCGAAGAGTGCAAGGGCAAGCGCGCGAAGCCATGCACCACTTCGCGAATTCTCCCAAGGTGGCGGACAAGCTCCGCATGCTGGACGAGGTGGGGCTGGGCTACCTGCGGCTGGGGCAGTCGGCCACAACGCTATCTGGCGGTGAGGCGCAGAGGGTGAAGCTCGCGGCACATTTGCAGCCTGCCGTGGCCGCGAGACGCAGGCCGGAATTGCGGAGACGGACACTGTATATTTTCGACGAGCCTACGACCGGCTTGCACTTTGACGACATCAGTAAACTACTTTCCGCGTTCCGGCGTCTTATTGAGGCAGGGGGTTCAATTCTGCTGATCGAGCATAACCTCGAAGTAATCAAGACGGCTGACTGGGTGATCGATCTGGGGCCCGAAGGTGGCGAACGGGGCGGGCGGGTGGTTGGAGTAGGGACACCCGAAGACATTGCCAGCCTGAAGGATTCTTACACAGGGCAGTTTCTGGCTCAGATGCTGAACAGGAGCGAGAGTTCGCGTTCAAATGGTCACAAGTAGAGCAGTCACAGCCCGGTACGCCTTCGCATTTGGCGCCCTCGTGAGCCTTTCAGTCGCACTTCTGTTTTTGCCCATCCCTACAGCGGTAGCTCAAAACACTGGCAAAACCGTTCGCCATCATAAGGTAGAAGAACAAGGCCCCGCCGCCGACGAACTCGCACAGGCAGAGAATGATATCGACAATAGTGACTATGCAAAAGCCGAGCCGCTCCTCAAAAAATATCTTGAAGCACAGCCCGAGAATTTTGTTGCCTGGTACGACCTTGGGTTTGTGTATCGGCAGCTGGGCAGGCGTGAAGACTCTATTGCCGCTTACCGGAAGTCGGTGAGCGCCAAGCCAGATGTTTTCGAATCCAATTTGAATCTTGGTTTGGCACTGGCTGACACAGGGGACCCGCAGGCGGAACAATTCTTAATGACGGCGACGAAGCTGAGTCCCCGCTCGAATGCGACGCAGGGTCACATCCGCGCGTGGATGGCATTGGGAGCGCTTCTCGAAAATACCAGGCCGGAGGAAGCAATCGCGGCGTTTGAAGAAGCGGCGAAACTGGACGCGAGAGATCCTGAGCCTCATCTGGCAATGGGCACGTTGTTTGAAAAGCAACGGAAATTTGGGGACGGCGAAAAGGAGTATCAGCAGGTTCTGAACATCGCGCCCGATTCGGCCGATGCGCTGAGTGCGCTCGGCAATTTGTATATGCGCGAGAAGCGGTTCAGCGATGCTGAAGCGCTACTTGAGAAATTGGTCCAGCTTCATCCCAACGATGCGGGCGTACATTTTCAACTCGGGCGCATGCTGGCGATCGCGGGAAAAAATGAAGATGCCACAAAAGAATTGGAAGTTGGATTGAAACTCGATCCTGCCGACCAGAAAGCTCAACGCGACTTGGCCGATTTGGATGCAGAATCAGGAAAATATGATGACGCAGCGCGGCTCTACACGACGCTTTTAAGCTCTAACCCGAACGAACACGGTCTCCATCTGGGGCTGGGCCGGGTGCTTTTAAAGCAGAAGAAATCTGCGGAAGCCGAGAAGGAGCTGATCAAGGCTGCGGAATTGAAACCGGATTCGGGAGAAACGTACGGAGAACTTGCAGTGGCTGCGAATGCGAACAAGGATTATCCGCTGGCGATTAAGGCAGCTGACATCCGAGCTAAATATCTTCCAGAAAATCCGATGAGCTATTTTTTGCGGGCCACGGCATACGATCACTTGCGCGACGCGAAACAGGCGGCGAGGTATTATCATCAGTTTTTAGATGTGGCAGAGGGTAAATATCCCGAGCAGGAGTGGCAGGCGACGCATCGGCTGATTGCCATCGAGCCCAAGAAGTGAATGGACATCGGATGAGAGCCAGAGTTTTTACAGTTCTTATTTTGATCGCGGCGTCGTGCCTAATGTGCTCGGCACGGCAGCAGGAGACGCTCGAGCAGCTCATGGCGAAGGCGGATGCTGCGGCCGGCGGACAGCAAGCTGACCTCTGCATGGAGGTTGCCGAACACGAGCTGAAGCTGGCTAGGGACGCGTACAAAGCCGATAAACCGGAGGAGGGCCGCGCCAACCTGGAGCAGATCGTGAAGTATTCGGACAAAGGGCATTCCGCCGCGATGCAATCGGGAAAGCGGCTTAAGCATACCGAGATAAAGCTGCGACAAATCACGGGACACTTACGGGATTTGAAGTACAACGTCGAGGTTGATGATCAGCCGGTGGTTCAAGCAGCGGTCGACAAACTGGAAGATTTTCGTACGCAGATATTGAAGAGCATGTTCGGATCGAAGAGCAATGACTAAACTCCTGCTGTCGTTCTTACTGATGTTTGTTGGTTTGACGTTTGCGGCCGGGCAGGCACATCACCGCGATCCGCTCACTAATGCGGAGGTCGATAAGATCCGCGACGCCGCGCAGATCCCGGAAGCTCGCTTGAAGCTTTACATCGAGTTTGCCCGGGCGCGCCTCGACAAAGTGCAGCAAATCCATTCTGACCCGAAGGCCAACGATCGCGAACAGCAGACGCGGGATGCGCTTCAAGATTTTCTTGATGTTTATGACGAATTGAACACCAATGTGGATACTTTCGCCGATCGCGGTTCAGACCTGCGCAAAGCGTTGAAGCCGGTGATCGAGGCGGATACTGATTTTGGAGCGAGACTGAGGGCGTTCAGGGCTTCCCTGGCCAAGAGTGCCCAGGAATTGCGCGATGACGAGTTCCTCATTGGCAGTGCGATTGAAGGCGTGGACTCCGGCGCCAAGGACCACCGCGGTCTGCTGGCCGAGCAGGAAGAAACTTTCAAACACAAGAAGAAGCAACATCATAAAGAGAATTCCGCGCGCTCGCAGTAATTCCTCGTGCTACCCTGATGCAAAGTGCGCGACGGCCTCACAGAACTCTTCGAGCAAACGTATCGCGAGCTTCGGCCCCGGTCTGCGGTCCCCGATCTGCAAATTGAATTTTTCGGCTTTGCTAACGTCAATAGCACGATCCGGCTGCGTGAAGGCAAGCTGCTGGTGCGAGTTTCGGATCTACTGGAGGGCGCGCCGGAATATGTGCTGCGGGCGATTGCTCACATTCTGCTGGCCAAGATGTTCCGAAAACCGATAAATAGAGAGCACGCTTCGCGTTATCGCCGTTACGTTTCATCGCAGCACATGTCGCGCAAGGCGCACCTGGTGCGGCAGATTCGGGGCCGCAAGCGCATTGGTAAGGCCCAGGGCCGGGTCTACGATTTGAATGCAATCTTTGACAAGCTGAACAGCCATTTTTTTCACGGGCTGCTGGCACGGCCACAAATGACCTGGAGTTCGGAACGGGCACGCAACCGGCTTGGCCACTATGATCCGGCGCACAACGCGATTGTGATAAGCCAGGTATTCGATCATCCGCGCGTACCCGAGTGCGCCGTCGAGTACATCGTGTACCACGAGATGCTGCATTTGAAGCACCCGGTAAGGCTGCGCGGCAGCCGGCGCTGCGTCCATTCGGCCGAGTTTCAGGCTGAAGAGCGCGAGTACCCGCAACTTGATCTCGCCAAGAAGTTCCTGCGAATTCTGTAGTTTGACTCGCCTGTACTGCGACGATATTCTTAATACAGCCCTTTAGTTGCAACTGAGTTGCAACTTCTAATTTCATCGGAGAGTTCTTCTTGCTTCAGGCATTCATCATCACTTTGCGCGAAGGTGTCGAAGCTGCGCTGATTATCGGCATTACGCTGGCTTATCTGAATAAGATTCAGCGGCAAGATCTTCGGAGGGCGGTCTATGTCGCCCTGGCTTCGGCATTCGTCGCCAGCATTGGGGTGGCAATTCTCGTCTCCCGCTTCCAATTCAGTCAGGACTTGTTCGAAGGCTGGGTAATGCTCGCGGCCGCGGTCTTCGTCGTCACCATGGTTATTTTCATGATGAAGGCGGGCCGCAAACTCAAAGGGGATATTGAGAGCAGGATAGGATCACTGGCCGGCCGCGGATCACAGTTGGGAGTTTTTCTCTTCGTGTTCCTTATGGTGTTGCGCGAAGGGGCGGAGACGGTGCTAATTCTCTCAGCGGTTTCGCTGGAATCAAGCGCGCTGCAAAGCTTTCTGGGCACGTTGCTCGGAGTGTTTGCCGCGGTGCTGTTCGGCGTAATGTTTGTGAAGGGCACGGTAAGAATCAATCTGCAAAAGTTCTTCCGCGTGACCACGGTGATTCTGTTCTTTGTCGCCGCGCAATTGTTGGTCTCTGGGTTGCACGAGCTTTCGGAATTCGGCGTTCTTCCTTCCTCAAAAAGAGAGATGTCTCTGATTGGCCCTATTATCAGCAATGAGTGGTTCTTCTTTGTGACCATCGTTGCTCTGGCTGCGCTGATGGTTCTATTCGAGGCGCGGCGCCGGCAGCCGCAGCCGTCGTTGGCGGAATCTGGGGCTGAGAAGCGCAAAGCATTATGGAGCGCCCGGCGCGAGAGGCTGTGGATGATTGCAGTGTTCGCCAGCTCGTTTATTTTCATCGTCCTTGTTACCGCAGAATTTATTTACACGAAGAGTGTCAGCGCGCTGTCGCCCGCGACCGAGGTCATCTTCAGGAGTGGATCAGTAACCATTCCGTTATCGCAGGTTTCCGATGGTGACTTGCATCGATATGCCGCGCGCGAAGGTGGAACAGAGGTACGCTTCCTGCTTTATAAAAAGCCTGACGGAAACGTAGTTGCGGTTTTCGACGCTTGCGAGATCTGCGGGCCGGTTGGATTCTTCAAGGGGCCAAATGGGTTGGTGTGCAAGAACTGCGCCGCCCCGATCAATTCGCAATCGGTTGGAACCGCGGGTGGCTGCAATCCGCTGCCTCTGCATTCAACGAGGAATGGCGACGCAATCGTGATTCAGGAAGCCGACCTGGCGGCGCACATCAAAGTGTTCCAACGGTAGTTTGCCTGGACAATCTCGTGGCCTGCTGCTGAGAAAGAGAAAGACAAAAGCTTTTAACCGCAGAGATCGAAAAGTCAAATCGAGACCGCGAAGAAACGCAATGCAGCGCAGGTTTCTACTGGCATAGAACATGTTTGTCCGATTAGTTTACGAATCCTTCCGGCGACAGACGCGGCGCAAACTGCTGATGGCGATTGCAGTGACCCTGGGCGCGGCGGTATCCACCGCGATGATTGCCATCGCTGTCGACATTGGCGACAAGATCAGCCACGAACTGCGCAGCTATGGTGCGAACCTGCTGGTCACGCCTGCGGAGGACAGCCTGGATGTGCAGATCGGCAGCGTCAACCTGAAGCCCGCGGGTGGCGCCTATTTGAGCGAAGCAGACCTTCCGAAAATCAAGGGAATATTCTGGCGCAACAATATTACCGGATTCGCGCCCGAGCTTCAGACTAATGTCAAGGTCGGGGGTGCGGATTGGACTCTGGTGGGAACTTATTTCGCGAAGAAGCTGAAGTTCGGAGATCAGGAGTTCACTACCGGAGCGCGCAAAACTTTTCCGTGGTGGAAGGTTAATGGCGCTTGGCCTGCGGATGATTCCAACCAAGTGCTAGTTGGGGAAAAGCTGGCTACGGAAAATGCCATGTCACCTGGCAAAGAAATCCTGGTGAGCGGCAGAACGTATGGAGTTGCCGGCATTCTCTCCACCGGCGGCCCTGAAGATGGGCAGATCGTGGCACCATTGAGTCTGGTTCAGTCGCTTGCTGGCAAACCGGGCGCCGTGAGCAAGCTTTTTGTAAGCGCAGTGACCAAACCAGAAGATGCTTTCGCGCGGCGCAATCCCGATTCTCTAACTCCAGCCGACCGCGATCGCTGGTACTGTTCGCCTTATCCGCAATCAATCGCGTATCAACTGCAGGAAGTATTACCGCATTCTCATGCGGAGCAAATCCGTCAGGTGGCTCAGAACGAAGGCAACGTGCTGTCGCGCATTGAAGGACTGATGCTGCTGATCACGCTGGCTGCGCTGTTTACCTCAGGGCTGGCGGTCTCAGCTGCAATGGCAACTGCTATGTTCGAGCGACGCCAGGAAATTGGATTAATGAAAGCTTTGGGCGCGGGCCATTTCGCTCTCTTCGCCATGTTCATTACTGAGTCTTTTCTACTCGCCTGCTTGGGTGGAACTTTCGGCTTTGCCGCAGGGACCCTGCTTGCCAGGAAATTGGGGCAGGCAATTTTTGGCTCGGCAATTATTGTGGAACCGGTGCTGCTGCCATTAATTTTGGCCATTGCGGTCGCGGTAACTTTCGCGGGCAGCGCGGCTGCTATTCGCCGCGCGGTGAAATATGACCCGGTGCACGCATTGAGGGGAGAAGCGTGAAGCGGCTCCAAAGCACAGGTACTCCGATGTTCTTGCGGATGCTGACGCGCGCGGCCATTTTGCGCAAACGAACTGCAATCGCGGCACTGTGCGCGATTATGGTTGCAGCCACCGCGTCAACCGCGATGCTTAGTTTGTTCGTAGATGTACAGGGCAAGTTGCGAAAAGAATTTCGTAGATTTGGCGCAAACATAGTGGTCGAAGCTAAAAAGGGCGGAAGCTTTTCCCCAGACAAGTTCCGCCAGATCGAGGCTTCCGTCGCAACGCACGGCCTAGCGGTCCCGTTCGCCTACGCGGTGGCAAATACCACAAAGGGCGAAGCTGTCGTAGTGGCCGGAACAGATCTTACACTGGCACGAAAGCTGAATCCGTGGTGGGAGGTTTCCTCGTGGCCTGAGGGACCAGGGCAAGCGCTCATTGGCGTGCGAGCTGCGAAAATCATCGCGCCAAATGGTGGGCGCTTCCAGCTCACATATCAGGGGCGAACGTTGGATCTTTTGTCGTCAGGAACGGTACGTACCGGGGCGGGCGAAGATAGCCGCGTATACATGTCGCTGGCAGAATTTCAGTCCTGGACCGGGCTGCAGCCGTCCGTAGTTGAGATTGCCGCATACGGATCTTCGGCAGAAGTCACTTCCCTCCTCGCGGCACTTCAACGAAATCTGCCCGGAGCTGACGTTCATCCGGTGAGGCAGGTGACTGAAGGCGAGGCGAATATTTTAGGCAAAACCCGGTCGACCCTGCTGTGGTCGGCGGTGTTTATTGTTTTCACGGCGGCCTTGTGCGTTTTGGCTACGCTAACGGGATGGATTTTTGACCGGCGGCGCGACTTCGCAATTATGAAAGCCATCGGCGCGTCGGACTGGATTATTGCGGCGTTCGTTGCGGGAGAATCTGGCTTGCTCGCGTGTATCGGAGCACTACTCGGATTCGTGGCAGGAACCGGGATCGCAGCATGGATTGGCCGGGCGAACTTTCACGCTCCGGTGACTCCTCGTCTGGATGTTCTTCCTCCAGTGCTAATCGGATGCGTGCTAGTGACG
This sequence comes from Acidobacteriota bacterium, assembly GCA_003224835.1. GTDB lineage: Bacteria > Acidobacteriota > Terriglobia > Terriglobales > Acidobacteriaceae > Gp1-AA145. The sequence continues at coordinate 10,378 of QHZX01000028.1, forward strand.
CTGATTGCTACGTTGCTGCCGTTGCGATTGCTGCGCCATATTCAGCCCGCTATGATCTTGAGGGGAGAATAGATGATCCGGCTGAATGGAGTCAGCAGGTTTTATCCCGCAAGAGCTGGAGCTCCTGGCGGCACTATTCGCGCGCTCGATGATTTTACTTTCCGTGTAGAACCCGGAGAGGCGCACCTGGGTACGAAGGAGCTGACGCGGATACGCGCGGAGAAAATCGGATTCATATTCCAGCACTTTCATCTAATCCCCTACCTCACCGCCCTCGAGAACGTCATGTTGGCGCAATACTTCCACAGCATGACGGATGAGCAGGAAGCATTCGATGCGCTGTCTCGAGTCGGCTTGCGCGACAGGGCAAACCATGTGCCGGCCCAGCTCTCGGGTGGCGAGCAGCAGCGCGTGTGCATTGCGCGAGCCCTCATTAATGATCCAAAGATCATTCTGGCCGACGAGCCTACGGGCAACCTCGACGCAAAGAACGAGGAAATCGTGCTAGACCTGCTGCGTGATTTTCACCAGCAAGGACGGACGATAGTGATGGTGACCCACGACCCGGTGGTGGCGCGGTTGGCGGACCGTCGCATTGAACTGCATCACGGGAAGATTGCGGCGCAGGAAGTCTTCTCAATGGCGGATGAGGAACAACTTGAGGAAGTGCTTGAAGAGCTGTGGGTGCTTGAAGAACATGAACAGATCGCAGAAATTGAGCACATGGAAGTACATGGGGCATTGCCTGTCAGCATTGCTGTCGAGAAGATACGCGCAATGGGACTGGTTGAGACGAAGCCGCATCCGCCAATCGCTCACGATCACAAGAGCTTTGTGAACCCGTGCCATGATGCGCTTAAACCCGGGGGAGTGTCGATCGGGGACGGCAGCATGATTGTCGAACTCACCGCCAAGGGACGTCAAAGAGCGGGAGACATAATTCGCCGGCATCGGCTTGCGGAGCGCTTGTTCACCGATAGTCTTGCGATGGATAGCGAGACGGAAATCGAGCAGCAGGCGTGCAAGTTCGAGCACATCCTTTCGCCGGAAGCTACAGATAAAATTTGTACATTTCTGGGACACCCAAAGACTTGCCCGCATGGGGCGCCAATCCCGCCGGGAAAATGCTGCGGCGACATTGCTGAATCGGACCGGTCTCGCGGTGCACTGGCCCGCTCTCGCGCTGGTGATGTATCGAACACTCGAGGTGATGAATGAGCTCGGGAGCAAAAAATCCCTCATCCGTTCTCTGGCTATCAAAAGCGAGATGACAAAAATCGGTGTCTTTGATTCCGGCTTCGGAGGTCTTACCGTACTTAAAGCTTTACTTGAAGCTATACCCCACGCAGATTACCTCTACTTCGGCGACACGGCTCGTCTTCCGTACGGCTCGAAATCAGTCGAGACTGTAGCCAAATACGCCTGCGAAGCTGCGCGTTTTCTGGAGCAGCAAGGAGCCGGGCTGCTGGTGGTGGCTTGTAATACGGCGACCGCGTTGGCGCTGGAGCAGATTCGTCAAGCAACGTCGATCGAAGTTGTGGGGGTAATTGAACCGGGCGCACAGCAGGCTGCGGCCGCGTCCAAAACCAGGAAAGTTGTGGTTATCGGCACGCAGGCCACGATCTCCAGCCATGCATATCAGAGTGCGCTGGCGAAATATCAGATTCAGTCGCGCGAGAAGGCATGTCCCCTGTTGGTTCCGCTGGTCGAAGAGGGATGGACTGACCATGCGGTGACGAAGGAGGTCGCGGAAATTTACCTGAGGGAGGCTTTCGCCGACGGCTTCACTTCAGCCGATGTACTGTTGCTGGGATGCACCCATTATCCGCTGCTGAAGACAGTTCTGCAAAAGGTTGCTCCTGAGGGCGTGACACTGGTTGATTCGGCGGAATCGACGGCGCACGCAGTGGCAAGTCTGTTGAAGGAGTCTCGGTCAGGGGGAAACCAAAGCGCGGGTGAGCGAGCGCATGACAATCCCGCCGAGATTAAATTCTTTGTGACAGATTCTGTGGAGAAATTCCAGAGGCTAGGAAAACTATTCCTTGGCACGTCGATGACGGACGTCACTCACGTCGAGTTAAAGGAATAGTACGGCACCAAAGATTAGGGCCTGACCGAAGTCAGGCCCCGCACTGTGTGCGCGCAGAAAAATCAATAGAGATGGAATGCGACTTCGATGGTCGCGTAAGTCGCCACCGGCTTACCGTCTTTGGTTCCCGGATCGAACTTCCATGTCTTTACTGTTTCGATAGCCTTTTCATCCAGTCCCAGGCCGACGCTGCGGGCAACTTTGATGTCACGCGGAACGCCATCAGAGCCCACGATCAGACTGAGAACCACAGTTCCCTGATATTTGGCTTTGCGGGCCTCTTCTGAATATTCAGGATCAGGAGCGTAAATCGCTTTGGGGGCGCTGACACCGCCGCCGATACGAAATACACCGCCGCCAACACCGCCGCCGCGGCCTTCACCCACGCCCGGACCAGCGCCAACACCGATACCGCCACCGCTGCCAGAACCGATACCACCACCTGAACCCATACCATTTGACGGAGGGCCGGAAGGCATTGGAGCAGTCGGATTGCCGAGGTTCAGCGTGTTGCTGGCCTGCAACTTAACTTCAGGAGGCACAACAACCGTCGACTGGACAGCAA
>QHZX01000487.1 GCA_003224835.1 Acidobacteriota bacterium
GTTTTTCTGAGCGCTTGAATCCCATGGCGCGCCGCAACTCCTCCGCTTCGCCACCGCTGAATCCCGCGACTACCATTGCCATCCGCAATAGTTGTTCCTGAAATAACGGCACACCCAAGGTTCGTTTCAGCACCGGTTCAAGCGACGGATGAGCATAAGTCACATCCTGCCGTCCCTGGCGCCGCTCTAAATAAGGATTCACCATTTGCCCCACGATCGGCCCCGGACGAATGATCGCCACCAGCACTACCAGATCGTAGAAGCGCGTTGGATGCAGCCGCGGCAGGCACGACATTTGCGCCCGGCTTTCAATCTGGAACATGCCAATGGTGTCCGCCTTCTGCACCGTCGAATAAACTTCGGGATCATCCGGCGGTAACTGTGCCAGGTCGACTTCTTCGCAATAATGGTCGCGAACTAAATTGAGAGAATCCTTGAGCACCGCCATCATGCCCAGGCCAAGCAGGTCCACTTTCACAATTCCCAAGTCGGCGCAATCATCTTTATCCCACTGCACTACCACGCGGCCCGGCATCGATGCAGGTTCGAGCGGCACCACAGAATCAAGCTGTCCCTGGCAAATCACCATGCCGCCGGAGTGCTGGCCCAGATGTCGTGGCAAATCCTGAATGGCTTCGCACAGTTCAAAATATTTTCGAATGCGCGGATGACGCAGGTCCAGCCCAGCATCGCGGAAGCGGTTATCGAATGTGTCATTCGCATCGCGGTACTCCCAGTGCGCTACGGCCGCAGAAAGTTTGTCCAATGTTTCCTGATCGAAGCCGAGCACTTTGCCGATTTCTCGCGAAGCCATACGGCTGCGATACGTAATGACGTTGGCGGTCATGGCCGCGCCGCGCTCGCCATAGCGTCTATACAAATACTGGATCACGGTTTCGCGGTCGTCGCCGCTGGGAAGATCAAGATCAATGTCCGGCCACTCGCCCCGTTCCTCCGACAAAAACCGTTCGAAGAGCAGCTCCATACGGATTGGATCAACCGCAGTAATCCCCAGCGAATAACAAACTGCGCTGTTAGCGGCCGAACCGCGCCCTTGTACCAGAATGTTTTGTCTACCGCAGAACTGCACCAGGTCCCATACGATCAGAAAATATCCCGGCAGCTTTAGTTTTTCGATCAATGCGAGTTCACGCTCGATCTGACAACGGGCACGCTCTTTCAAATCCGCATGGGCATGCCCATAACGCGACTGAAATCCTTCACGCGCACGTTCGCGCAAAAAAGACATCATGCTCTCGCCTTCAGGCACGGGATATTTGGGAAATTCATAGCCCAAATCTTCCAGCGTGAATTCCAGCCGTGAGGAAAGCTCGGCGGTATTTGTAATAGCTTCCGGCAGATCAGCGAAGAGAGTCTTCATTTCATCCGGTGATTTCAAATAGCATTCCGAGTTGCGTGCCAGCAGGCGTCCGGCAGTGTTTACGGTGCAATGGTTCTGGATGGCGGTGAAGACGTCACAGAGTTCTCGGGATTCTCGCGTTGCATAGCGAACACCATTCGTGGCGAGCAATGGGAGATTCAGTGACCTGGCAATTTCTACTGCCGCGCAATTTCGCAATTCTTGCTCGCGATGAAAATGCCGCTGCAATTCGACATAAATATTGTTGTGCCCAAAAATGTGAATCAATCTCTCGACAGTGCGGCGCGCGGCGTCAATGCCGACATGTTTTAAGGCAAGCGCGAGCGGCCCATCATTGCCTCCGGTCAGGCAGATCAGACCTGAGGAATATTCCTGAAGTTCATCTTCGAAAACTGCGCCTTCATCTTTTGCGGCGCGCAGCTTCATTTTTGTGATCAATCGGCAAAGGTTTTGATAGCCAATGCGGGATGAAATCAAAAGAGGAAGGCGAGAAGAATTGCAGATTTCAGATTTCAAATTGCGGATTTCGCCAGGTGCTTTTAAATCTGCAATCTGAAGCCTGCAATCTAAACTCTCTGTCGTGACCTCCGCCCCAATGTGCGCTTTGACTCCTGCTTTTTTCGCCGCCATATGAAATCGCGCTGCACCGTAAACGCCGTCACGGTCGAGCAACGCCATGGCCGGCATCTTCAGCTCAGCGCAGCGCGCGATCAGGCTTTCGGGCAGGGAAGAGCCTTCGAGAAAACTGAATGCCGAGCGGGAATGAAGTTCAATGTACATAGCATTCAGCTGGTGAGTAAATCGTGGATCAACCGGTACAACACGATTCCATTTTGTTCCTGCAATGCGATGTCCCATTCATCCCGTACCCATGCATCTTGCTCCCACCAGTCTCCGGATGATCGCCACGGCCCCGCTGCCCACAGCACCTCGCCAGAAATCTGTCTTCGCTTTCGCGACATTACATGCGATGGCCTGCCATTTCGATGACTCACCCTGACGGCAATTGGCGGACGAAAAATTCTCAGTGCGGTGACAAT
>QHZX01000472.1 GCA_003224835.1 Acidobacteriota bacterium
TTCCGAAGAACTCGCGCTGTAGTGCCCGGGTAATCGGCCCAACATTGCCTTTACCAACGGAAATTCGGTCGACGGACCGAATTGGCGTGACCTCGGCGGCTGTCCCGGTGAAAAACGCTTCGTCAGCTATATAAAGCATTTCCCGCGGAATGGGCGCTTCGGATACTGGAATGCCCAAGTCTCGAGCCAGCCTCAGGATTGAATCGCGCGTAATGCCGGGCAGCACTGAGTTCCCCAGTGGCGCGGTTTGCAGCACGCCGTTGCGGACAATAAACACATTCTCACCCGAGCCTTCGCTGACGTAACCGTTGTTGTCCAGCGCAATGCCTTCCACGTAACCGTTAGCGGTGGCTTCCATGCGGATCAACTGCGAATTCATGTAATTCGCACCCGCCTTTGCGAGAGCAGGTAGCGTATTGGGAGCAATCCGCGTCCACGACGAAACGCAGACGTCGACGCCTGCGTCATCTTGCGTCAGATATTTGCCCCACGGGTAGTTCACGATGTAGACCTCGACCGGGCAATTCACCGGAGTCACTCCCGCATCTCCGTACCCACGGAAGACGATAGGACGAAGGTAGCAGGGCCAAACTCCATTCGTCCGGACCAGTTCAGTCATGGCCGCGACCAATTCCTCAAGCCCGAAGCCCACATCCATGCGGTAAATCTTGGCCGAATCAAGCAGTCGCTGAATGTGCTCTTGCGCGCGAAAGATCGCGGGCCCAGAAGGTGGCGCGTAGCAGCGAACCCCTTCGAAAACCGACGAACCGTAATGGATCGCGTGCGCCATTACGTGGACGGTTGCATCTTCCCAGCGAATCAGTTTTCCTTTGTGCCAAATCTTGTCGGTCTTCTGCAAAGGCATGAAAACTCCTAAAACTAGGGCTGAAACGATTATAGCTTGGCCGCCGTTTAGCTTGTCTTCACTGGGGCAGGGGGCCGTGAATCGTTAGTCACCGGGGAACATCAAATGAGTAAATTATGTCACTCCGACCAGTTAAACAGATCATTCAGCCGAAGCCCACAATCGAAGGTGCGGGCGTAAAGCTACAGCGCGCTTTTGGTTTCGGCAAGACGAAAGAGTTCGATCCCTTCCTATTGCTGGACGATTTTCGCAATGAGAATCCGGCAGATTATTTGGCCGGGTTTCCCTGGCATCCGCACCGCGGGATCGAGACGATCACCTATGTGCTGGCCGGCTCAGTCGAGCACGGCGATAGCTTAGGAAACAAAGGCAAGATGACAGCCGGCGATGTGCAATGGATGACCGCCGGCAGCGGCATTCTCCACCAGGAGATGCCCAAGGGTGACCAGCACGGCCGCATGCATGGTTTTCAACTGTGGGCAAACCTGCCCTCTTCGATGAAGATGACAGACCCGCGCTATCAGGACATTCCGGCCAGCGCGATTCCGGAAGTCACGGATGACGACGGTACGCGCGTCCGAATTGTGTCTGGTGAGTTCTGGGGTAAGCGAGGACCAGTGGAAGGCGTTGCTGCCGATCCGAATTATCTGGACATTTCGGTTCCACCAGGGCAGAAAAAACGCCTGAAGATTGAGACCACGCGTAATGCGTTCGCTTACGTGTTCGCTGGGTCAGGCACATTTCGTGACGCATCGGATCCGCGTGCGGTTCTGACCGAGCAGGTCGCAAATCCGGACGCTCCGCCCGAATATGACGCAACGAATCATTCATTGGTGCTGTTTGACCGCGGAGACGAGATCGTAGTGAAGGCCGGACCAGAAGGATTTCGTTTTCTGCTCGTCTCCGGCAAGCCGATCGAAGAGCCGGTAGCCTGGTATGGGCCGATAGTGATGAACACCCAAAATGAGCTTCAACAAGCTCTACACGAATTACAAGACGGCACATTTATCAAGCATCCGTAATTGTTAGCTGATGACGGACGTGGCCGCTCTTGAGTTTCAGCGCAACTGTCTTGTAAAGGAAGCAGAAATCCGAGGCGAGCCACGCTGAGGACGAAGTTCGTTTTGTCCTTCCTGAATGAGATAAAACTTATCACCAGCGACATCGTCAAAGACCTGCATTTCTCCACTCGGCCATCTGATTTCCACCCTTTGCGCTGTCGTGGACTTTCCGATTCCAAAGTTCGCGCGTAGGTCGCTCTGCGAAAGATAACTTCCGCCTCCAGCAATCTCGCGAATCTGAGTAACTCCGGCCGCAACCATCCGAATGCGGGCGCCCATTGCATCCCGGTTGCTTTTTGTTCCAACCAATTTGAAATTGTGCTACACCACGCGCGGCATGAGGGGCCTGCGCGGAAATTCCAGTCAGTGTTCCTATGTCGACAAATTTTCCATGGCCTTCATTGTGGAACAGAGAATTGACTTGCTTGTAGCGCGTTCCGGGCGAAGCCTGCTCAATCTCGGGATACACGTGTCCATTGGCGATAAAGAGATCCAGCAATCCATCATTGTCGTAATCGACAAAGCCTCCCCCGAAGCTGAGCACGTTGTGCGTGGGGCCGGTGATCCCTGCCTCATCACTCACTTCGTCAAAGTTGCCTTTGCCGTCGTTGTGCCACAGATGGTCGGAGGATCCCTGAAAGTCAGATACGTAAAGGTCGAGCCAGCCGTCATTGTCATAATCTCCAAGCGATATGCACATCGCTGCCATGAGGCTACCGCTCGCTGAAAATGCCATGCCGCTCGGAGCGGCTATCTCTTTGAAACTTTTTCCATGCTCGTTGTGGTAAAGATAGGCCGAGAGTCCATCATTGGCGACAAACAGATCTGGCCAGCCGTCATTGTCGTAATCGGCAGCGCCTACGGAAAGATTTTTCCCGTGAGGCTGCAGAACGTTGGCGGCCCGAGTGACATTAGTGAAGGTTCCATCACCATTGTTGTGATAAAGCGCGTCTGAGCTTCCCTTATAGGCGCTCGGCGGACAACTACTCCGGATGGTTCCTATGTTGCAATAACGCGGGCCGTCAGGATCGAGAGCTACATAACTGCCGACATAAAGGTCAAGGAAACCGTCGCGGTCGTAATCGAAGAACGTGGCTCCGCTGTGAAAAGATCCCGACTCCAATCCCGCGACGCCCGCCTTATCGGTCACGTCGGTGAAGGTGCCGTTCCCATTGTTGTGGTAAAGAACGTCGTGGCCATACTGCGTGATAAAGAGGTCGGGAAATCCGTCGTTGTCATAATCGCCCCAAACACAGCCCAGTCCATAGCCGGTTCCTGGCGCCCCAGCTTTATCAGTAATGTCGCTGAAAGTTCCATCACCGTTGTTGTGGTAAAGCGCGTTGCGGACCGAGATGCCGCGGTTATAGAGATC
>QHZX01000029.1 GCA_003224835.1 Acidobacteriota bacterium
AAATAAATTCCGCAGATGACGATCATGGTAGCAAGACATAGCCATGCAAAGATGCGATTGCGGTGTTCTGTGCAATCAGGAATTCTATCCCACAATGTCCACTCGAGAGTTCTCCCACGTTGCCTGAAATCCGTTGACCAATGGCCAGCTAAAGGTTTCTTTCAGAAACACTAGACTCAGAATGCGTTCCGCGAACATATAATTTCGTGCTCACGGCTTTCATTCGATTGTCCTCAATAGGAGCGGCCTCTTGGACCACGGCTCAATTAGACGAGATTTCCTGAAAATTAGTGCGGTTGGCGCTTTCAGTTCGTTAGCGGCAGGCAAGACTGCGGTCGCCGCATCGCAAGCGGAATTGCCGCGCCTAAATTTCGATGTCCACTCTTTTGGCACCAAGGGCGATGGCAAGACGCTCGACACTCCCGCAATCAATCGGGCGATCGAAGCCGCCTCTACCAACGGCGGCGGCACCGTTGTGTTCCCTGCCGGTTCGTATCTTTGCTACTCGATTCACCTAAAAAGCAACGTCGCTCTGTTTCTGGGGTCGGGGGCAACCATCGTCGCTGCCGACGGGCCCTCTCGAGGAGCCACTGGCGGCTATGATGCGCCCGAGCCTAATCAGTGGGACCATTATCAGGACTTCGGCCATAGTCACTGGCACAACAGTCTGATTTGGGGTGAAGGTCTCTCGAACATTTCCATAGTTGGCCCGGGGCTCATCTGGGGAAAAGGTCTCAGCCGTGGCGCCGGAGATACAGCACTACCAGCTGGCATCGGCAACAAAAGCATTAGCTTGAAAAACTGCCGCAACGTGACCCTGCGCGATGTTTCTTTTCTGCACGGAGGCCATTTCGCAATCCTCGCTACTGGCGTGGACAATCTCACAATCGACAATCTTCTGATCGATACCAATCGCGACGGCATCGATGTTGACTGCTGCCGCAATGTCCACATTTCAAACTGCAGCGTGAATTCACCCTGGGACGACGCAATTTGTCCCAAGAGTTCTTTTGCGCTTGGCTATGCGCGGCCAACCGATCACGTGACCATTGCGAATTGCTATGTCACGGGCGGCTACGAGGAAGGCACTCTGCTTGACGCAAGCTATAAGCGTATCGGCTCCGACAAGGCACCCCGCAACGGACGGATCAAGTTCGGAACAGAGAGCAACGGAGGCTTTCGAAATATTACTGTGACGAATTGCGTATGCGGGACATCACAGATGTTCCGTTCTTTCTACGCCTGGGCAGCCGCATGCGCGGGCCGGAAGGCGTCCCGGTCGGACAGCTGCGGAGGGTGCTGATTAGCAATGTAGTGGTCTCGAACGCAGACTCGCGCCAGGCTGCAATCATCAGCGGCATTCCTGATCACTTCATTGAGGATATAAAGTTCGACAACATTTATTTTCAGCACCGCGGCGGAGGTACCAAAGAGACAGCGCTGATCTCTCCGCCGGAAATCGAACATGAGTATCCCGATCCCAACCGTTTTGGTCCGATGCCCGCACATGGATTTTTTATTCGTCACGTGAAAGGAGTTGACATGCGTGACATCGAAATCAAACCGCTTCGGGATGATTTGCGCCCGGCGTTCGTTCTCGACGATGTGGATGGCGCAGATTTCACGCATGTCAAATTGCCGCTAACGGCGGACAAGTCGTTTGTGCTACGGAATGTGAGGAGTTTCAACTTGGTGCAGAGCCGCCCGATTCCTGACACGTACCTCGATAATGCCTCACAGAAAACTCTCTAACGATTCGCTAGAGAGCTTTCATCGCCAGCGCGTATTTCGCTTGCCACGCACGATTTTTCCTAGTGCCCGCGTATACGCCGAAATGGTTGCGGGGATCCCCTGGCTGTAAACGAATTGCCCTTCGCGGCGACATGTGATCAGCCCCGCTTCGCTCAGTATCTTCAAATGGTGAGAAACAGTCGCCGGGGTCACGCCACGCATCGACACCAAGTCGCCACACTTTATTCGCTCGCTTGCCGAAATGGCCTCAAAGATCCTGAGACGGGTCTCGTCCGCAAGGGCCTTCGATATCTTTTCAACTTCAGAACGATCCATATCCATCCAAAGTGTAGCGAGTCCCTGCCGCCAGTACCAGCGGCAGACCCATTGCCTCGAATGCCTTCGAAAAGATGCATCCAAGTACTTCGATAGTCATCTAACTGTCTAAATTGCTAGCAACAATGACCAGCAGCATGAATAGTTCGGCGGATGCCGGAATGATTCTGTAATTTAAGGAGACTGACATGGAAAGATTGCAGGGAAAAGTAGCAGTCGTAACCGGCGGGAACAGCGGAATCGGGCTTGCAACGGCAAAGCGCCTACAGGATGAAGGCGCCAAAGTAGCTATTTCAGGGCGAAGCAAAAAAACATTGGATGAGGCGGTTAAGACCATTGGAAACGGCATTGTGGCGGTGCAGGCGGACGTGGCCAAATTCGAGGACACAGATAAGCTGTATGCGGAAGTCTCTCAGAAACTTGGCAAAATTGATGTTTTATTTGTGAACGCCGGTGTTGCGAAGTTTGCGCCTTTAGCGGACACATCCGAAAGCACGTTTCACGAGCAGTTTGACATCAACATCAAGGGAGCATATTTCACCATCCAGAAAGCATGAACTAGCGCGTACGCGGCAACCAAAGCAGCATTGCGTTCCCTGGCGCGAACGGCGGCCGGAGAATTGGTAGGACGCGGTATTCGCGTGAACACGGTTGCACCGGGCCCGATTGTTACACCTATCTTCGGGAGGACGGGCCTGCCAAAGGAAGCGCTTGATGAGTTCTCCAAAGACATACTTACAAAGGTTCCGATGAAGCGCTTCGGGCAGCCGGAGGAAGTGGCGGGAGTCGTGGCATTTTTGGCCTCGCAAGATGCTTCCTACATCACCGGTGTCGAAATCAATGTAGACGGCGGTTACGGACAAATCTAAACAGTCGGGCGCTGGAGAAGGGCAGATTGGGGCGGAGTGACATTCGCCACACGCTGTAGAATGTGACTCGTCTAGGACCGTCCAATGTTGCCCTCTCCCGCTGACCGACCGGAATGCTGGCCTGCATTACGGCTCGATTCATGGAAAGACACATATGCGACGCTCCACATGTGGAGCCAGATTGTCGGTAAAGTTCGACTGGCTCTTACACCACTCGTGAATCACTGGTGGAATATTCCGTTGTACGTAACTGCGCGAGGATTAACTACGTCCCGAATCCCGTACGGCAAACGGGCGTTTGAGCTGCGCTTCGATTTTATAGAACACCAGCTTGTGCTTGAAACCAGTGACGGAGCGCTGAAAACTCTTCCACTCGCAGCCAAAACGGTCTCCGACTTTTATCAGGAATTCATGAGCATGCTTCGGTCCACGGACATTGAAGTCAAAATTTGGCGCATGCCGGTGGAAATACCCAATCCAATTCCCTTCGATCAAGACCGGCTCCACTCATCTTACGATCCGAAGTTTGTGGAAAGGTTTTGGCGCATCCTACTCTCGGTTGATGCTGTATTCGGCGAATTCAGGTCGCGCTTCATCGGCAAGTCGAGCCCGGTGCACTTTTTCTGGGGAAGTTTCGATCTGGCGGTGACGAGGTTTTCCGGTCGCCGCGCGCCGGACCGCCCGGGTGCTGACGAGATGACACGAGAAGCCTACTCACATGAAGTGAGCAGCGTCGGTTTCTGGCCGGGCACCAGCGATGTTTCGGACGCAGCTTTTTACTCTTATGCTGCACCCGAACCGAGCGGCTTCAAAGAGGCTCGCGTCCAGCCGAACGCCGCGTTTTATCACAAGACGCTGGGCGAATTTCTCCTGCCGTACGAAGAAGTCCGCAAAGCGGAATCCCCCACTGCCGCCTTACTAGACTTTTGCCAGAGCACTTACGAGGCCGCCGCGAATCTCGGCAATTGGGATCGTTCAGCACTTGAGCGCTAAGAATTTTTTATGTTTCAAGTCGCATCAGTCATCTTTACTACTGGAGAGAAATCATGGCCAAGCACAAGAAACAGGATGAACTGGGTCCGAGAAGGCAATGCGTTTGAAGCAGACGCTGTTTATGGAGTCGAAAACGCTAAAGATGCTGACGTGTCCGAGGTCGTAACGCACGAAGTTCCGGAAGACGATGTCCCTGAAGAGTACCTCGACAATGACGAGCACGTTGCCTGATTGATGACCGATTGAGCACGAAGTTCTCGCCGGCGCAAGCTCGCCGTATTGTGCTCGCGTAAGACAGCAGTAACCGGAGTATTGCGCCCTTGCCGCGCAATTCCTAAGTCGTCCGTCCATTTCTCACATCACCTGTCTTGCAGCTCGGAAAAATTTTCCTAAACGTTCTTCTCAATAAGAGTTATCCATTCACGTTTTGAATCTCAGCAAGCGCGCATAGCATCTTTTGGGGATAAGCATTGGGTTAAATGGAGCGTGCGATGCAGAAGTTCACGAACCTGGCAATTTTCACGCCGGTCATATTGGCAGCGGCTTTCATAAACACGGGATGCGGCAAGACAGAGGCGAAAGCACCGTCACCGCAGCCACTCCCGGTGAAGGTGGAAACCATCAATCTTGCCCCGGTTCCCCGCACCGATGAGTATGTCGCAACCGTAAAGTCTCGGCGTTCGGCGAGTATCCAACCGCAAGTAGACGGCACACTTGCGCGAATCCTGGTGAAGTCGGGTGACCGAGTACGCACCGGACAAGTGCTCATGACGATTGATCCGCTGAACGAACTCGAGCGGCAACGAGGACTTTATGAGGGCGGAGTAACCAGTAAGCAGAACTACGATTATGCAATGCAAGCTTTTGAAAATTCCAAAGCGGATTTGGAGTCCGCAAAAGCTAGCCGTGCCACGCAGGAGCGGCAGCTCACTTATTATCATCTGACCGCGCCGTTCGACGGCATCATCGGCGATGTCCCCGTACATATTGGCGATTATGTGTCACAGCAGACGTTGCTGACTACGGTTGACCAAAACGCTGACCTCGAAGCTTACATTTACATTCCGACCGAGCGCGCGGCTGAAATACGCATGGGTCTCCCAGTGCAGGTTGTCACCAGTAGCGGTGAGCTGATCGAAAAAACCAAAATCGATTTCATTTCGCAGCAAGTAGACAACGCTCTGCAGGGCATTCTGGTAAAGGCGCCGATTCACGCACCGCTCGACACATTTCGCAATTCGCAGCTGGTCAAAGCACGGGTGGTATGGAGCACTTCTCCAGCGCCGACGGTTCCCGTGTTGGCAATTACGCGCATTGGGGGGCAATCATTTGTTTACGTGGCTGCTTCATCAGATAACGGAACTGTTGCCAAGCAGCGTGCTGTCTCACTCGGCGACACTATTGGAAATGATTACGCCGTCTCAGACGGATTAAAAGCCGGGGACAAAGTCATTGTTTCAGGGACCCAGTTCCTCGTCGACGGTATGCCAGTGCGCCCACTCAGCTAGCTAGGCGATTGCTCATAAACATTTATCGGCAGTTCTAACGCCAAAATTCAAGCAGGTGCCTTTTGGTAGATTTTTTTATTCGACGACCGATTTTTGCCACAGTATGCGCGCTGTTGATCATTCTTGCCGGCGCAGTCTCAATTCCCACGCTTCCTATTTCTTTGTATCCGGCTTTGGCGCCGCCGCAAGTCACGGTGACCAGCAACTACGTTGGCGCGAACGCAAATGTGGTTGAGTCTGCGGTCACAATTCCGCTTGAGCAGCAAATCAACGGTGTCGAAGGCATGCACTACATTACTTCGGTCAGTTCCAACGACGGCACCAGCAACATAAATGTGGTTTTCCGCACCGGCTACGACCTGAACATCGCTGCAGTAGACGTTCAGAACCGCGTCGCGACCGCCCAGGGGCGGCTTCCCCAGGAAATCAAGAATACCGGCGTCACCATCACCAAAGCGAATCCCAACTTCGTTTTTGCCGCCGGATTCTTTTCGCCAGATAACAGTCTTTCCAACCAGTACATATCCAACTATCTGGACGTCTACGTGAAGGATGCGTTGAAGCGCATCCCCGGCGTTGGCGATGTGCGGATCTTCGGCGAGCGGAAATACGCAATGCGCCTCTGGCTCGATCCAACCAAATTAGCGGCACGTCAGTTAACTGCCGCGGATGTGGTTTCAGCGCTGCAGGAGCAAAATGTCCAAATACCCGCTGGACAACTAGGACGACCTCCTGCAGATCCGAAGCAAAGTTTCCAAATCGCGCTGCGAGTGGTGGGACGACTCTCAGATCCAAAGGAGTTTGAAAGCATAATTCTCAAGAACACCAGCAATGGCATCGTGCAGCTGAAAGATGTTGGAAGGGCCGAGATTGGCGCGGAAAGCTACGACACCAACCTCATGTATAGCGGCCATGATGCCGTCGGCGTCGGTGTGCAGCAGCTCTCCAATGCGAATGCACTCGATGTGGATAAAGCAGCCAAGGCGGCATTGGCAGAATTATCGAAGTCGTTCCCTCCGGGAATGAAGTACGTGATTGCTTTTGACACAACGACCGTTGTCGGGGACTCGGTGAAAGAAGTGGTCACCACGCTTGAAGAAGCCATCATTATCGTCATCATCGTGATCTTTCTCTTCTTGCTGGATTGGCGCGCAACAATCATTCCCGCGGTCACTATTCCGGTTTTTGTAATTGAAAACGCGCAGCGGCACATCGACGCCGATCATACGGACCCGCACGCGGCTACGTCCGCTGCCATGCGCGAAGTTGCAAGCGCAGTAGTGGCAACTTCGCTGGTCCTAATTTCTGTTTTCGTGCCGGTTTCGTTTTTTCCGGGCACGACGGGGATACTGTATCGGCAGTTCTCGCTGACCATTGCGTTCTCGATTGCGATTTCATTATTCAACGCGTTGACGCTTTCGCCAGCCTTGGCAGCACTACTGTTGCGCGGCGAAGAATCCAAATATTCGCTCTTCGACTGGACGCACATTGGCTGGCTGTCACGCGGTTATGCAAAGTTTGTGCGCGGGGTGGAGGCTGGGATTCGTGGCACCGCAAATGGCTATGGAAAGGCTATCTGCCGGGTGCTGAAGTACCGCTATGCCATGATCGCTTTGTTCGTTGCCGGCTTGGCGGCAACCGCTTTCATGTACGTTCACGTCCCTACGGGATTCGTTCCGCAGGAAGACCAGAACTACTTCATCACGGTAATTCAGTCACCGCCGGGAGCATCGCTTTCCTATACAACAAACATCGCACGGCAGGCTGAGCAAATTTTGCGCGCCGATCCAGATGTGTTTGGCACATTCGCGGTCCCTGGATTTTCGCTGTCAGGCGGAAGCTCGCCGAACTACGGTTTGGTCTTCGCTCCCCTAAAGCCGATCGACGAACGCAAAGCCGCGGGTCACGCCGCCAGCGATATTGTGGCACGTGTCCGTCCGAAATTGTTTGGAATCCCCGGCGCGATCGTGGTTGCATTCGAACCACCGGCGGTGAACGGAATCGGGAGCTTTGGAGGCTTCCAGTTCCAGCTGCAGGATTTGGGGCGCAATACTCTGCAAGATCTCGACTCGGTTGCACACAAGATGGTTGCCACAAGCCATCAGCGTTCAGACCTGGCAGGATTATTCACCAGCTTCACTGCAAATGATCCGCAGCAAGTGGTCGAGATTGATCGCGAGAAAGCCAAGGCTATGGGAGTTCCCATTAGCCAGGTCACGCAGGCCCTGGGCGTGTACATGGGATCGGAATACGTGAATGATTTCGATTTCAACAACCGTTCTTATCGAGTTTACGTGCAGGCCGATCAGCCGTTCCGCATGAGCGCTCGCGATTTGCGACAGTATTATGTTCGATCAAGCAGCAACGGTCTGGTGCCGTTAGCGAACATTGTTGCTTTGAAAGAAGCCTCAGGACCGCAGGTGATCAATCACTACAATCTGTTTCGCTCAGCCGAAATTGATGGCGCGGCGGCTCCGGGCTACAGTTCGAGACAGGGCTTGAAAGCCATGGAAGAACTGGCAAAGCAGAACATGTTGCAGGGAATGTCATTCAGTTGGTCTGGGCTGGCGCTGGAGGAAGTCGAAGCCGGCGGCAAGGCAATCATTATCTTCGCCCTAGGCCTCCTGGTGGTGTACCTCACGCTGTCTGCTCAGTACGAAAGCTTCGCGCTTCCGTTCATCATTTTGCTGGCCGTCCCCATGGCCGTGCTGGGCGCATTGCTCTTCATCTCGGCTCGCGGTCTGGTGGATGACGTCTACGTTCAAATCGGTTTGGTAATGTTAATTGGATTGTCGGCAAAGAACTCGATTCTTATTGTGGAATTCGCCGAACAATTACTCGAGCAGGGCCGGACCATTATCAATGCGGCCATCGAGGCGGCTGAACTGCGGCTGCGTCCAATCCTGATGACGTCGTTTGCATTCATCCTTGGCGTGCTGCCACTTTATTTTGCTTCCGGTGCTGGCAAGCTCGGGAGACACTCCGTAGGAACCGCAATTGTTGGCGGCATGTTGTTCTCAACGATTCTGAACTTGTTTTTTATTCCCGTGCTGTACGTAATTGTGAAGACCCTCTTAACGTCGTTCCGCCGGAAAAAAGGAACGGGCTCGTCGCATGAACAATTGCGGAACATTATTGACCTCAACGGAGAAACATCTGATCGTGAATTGAAAGTTTCCTGAACCTTTTATGTTTGAAAGTATTCTTTGCCAGGTCACCGAATACGACGCAGAAGTCTTGCAAGCCCTCATCGAGCTCGCTGTCGAGATCGCACGCGAAGGCCGCGAGGGCAGGCGTATTGGAACTTTGTTTACTCTCGGCGACGAACAAGCCGTCCTGGCGAAGTCCCGTTCGTTAATCCTCGATCCATTGGTTGGACATCCTGAGTCTTTGCGCCATATAAGCAATCCCAACCTGCGAGGGACGGTCAAAGAACTCGCGCAGCTGGATGGCGCGTTCGTAGTCAGCCACGACGGTATAGTTCTAGCTGCATGCCGCTATCTTGATTCTTTTGCGTCGGAAATAGATGTGCCGCTAGGTCTCGGGAGCCGGCACCTCGCCGCGGCGAACATAAGCGCCGTGACGAAGGCAGTGGGCATCGTAGTCTCCGAGAGCTCTGTAGTCCGGCTCTTCTGCCATGGAAAACTTGTGGGAGAGATCATCCCAGAGCTGTGGATGATTGATCATGCTGCCCAGCTACGCGGCCAAGTAAAAAAAGAAACCTTTGGTGAGTTGACCGTGCTCACGCCGAATTCGAGGAGTGTCTCAGCCACCAATTAACTTTGGACGGCATGTCGTCATCACTTGACGTCGCCAAAGTGTGGCCCGTCCGAAGCGAGTCCCTGTATACGCTTCTCGGCAGGATCGATTGGAGGCAGATCGTCCTCAGCCTTATCAAGATAGAAAAAGGCAACACTCGACCAATCGTCTTGACGCTCGAACAGGCCCGAGCTTCCAGGTTTCTTCTCCACAAGACCAGTGCCTGCGTTATAAATCGGTGCGCCCGTTTGATACAAGGGACCGGCGGCGCTTTTGTCGTCGGCATAACCTATCTGCTGCAGGGTCACGCGAATGTCACTTTTGAAGTACACAGGGTCGGGAATGTGGTAGCGATAGAAGCATGCTCGCATCTTGTCGGCATCCACAAAAGGAGAACCCTGGTAAAGGTCTGCATATTCATTCTGTATTCCCCAAGCTGTGGCCACATAATCTTCGGTTCCGGTTCCGGCCAACGTCGGCCATTTGCGATCGCCATCTAGATACATCTTGACTTCGCCTTCGCCCCACCAATTCTCCAGGTACAGCTTCTTATTAGCCTGTATACAAAGGTTTGCCCCCAAAAATCTTCCCTTTCCGGAAATCTGGGGAAGAATTTCAAAATCATGCTGCAATGTGGTGGGATTTTCACGCCGGTAGTGGGCGTGAAAATAAAGATCATTCGGACTGATTTTATCGCCAAGGGTGTAATCAACGTCATAGAACAAAAGCTCGAGGTCCTTACCACTTTCATTGGTTAGCACGATCTTCATGCCACTCCTGAAAGGCATCGGTATATAGCAGTTGAAGCTTCTGCCCTCCGCGCTGGCAAACAAAGCCGATTGATAGGGAGCCATCCTTCCAAGCCCAAATCCGAAGAAATCGCCAAAAGGCACGCTGACGGCCGGTTTAGCCTTTCCGTCCCAAAAAATTTCGAGCTTTAGTCCTCGCAGCATGGCCGGGCTTCGGTCGCTGATTGTTGCCCATATTCTGCGGACCGTACCGCTGGAGCCGCGAACCTCAGCCAATGTGACTTGCTCGCCCGCCTTGACCGGTATTGCTGGCCGCCCCTTTCGCCCGCCGTTTGTTTGAGCTCCCTCACCCCTCTTGCCCAGGGGATTCTCAGCACTCGCCCATCTGGTCTCGATGCCGTCAGGCAATGTGTAGAGCGACTGCGCGAGAACGCCGCTCGGTGCACAGTGCAGCACGACTGCTACAGCAACGGCAAAGAGAAAGTTCCGAACAATCATTGAAATCCTCCTTAGAGTTCCGAATGGCCGAGGTGATCGTAATATGTGCGGGTCTATGGTGTCCAAGAGCCCACGGCTTAAGGACGGATATACTTTTTACGAATTGGAGATTGGATTGAATCGGCGAGAATGGCTGCGGATCAGTGCGATCATGGGCGCGCTCGCCTCGTCAATTGTCACAGGATTGGGCAAACCCAATCCGCTTCGTCTTATGAAGCTAAAAGGTTCATATCTGAGCTCGGTGCGGTCGGAAGCGATTGACAATATTCTTGCCGCTGCAGGCTTAACCGCGGGCAATATCCCCGGGGCGGCGGTCCTGGTTGTAAATGATGGCAAAATTTTGTTCCAGCACGGTTACGGCGTTGCCGCTCTCCATTCGAAACGCAGGATAGATGCGCGCACTAATTTCCGCATGGCATCTTGCACGAAGCAATTTACGGCAATGGCGATTATGCTGCTCGTACATGATGGCAAACTACGTTATGACGATCGCGTGACTGAGGTTTTTCCTGATTTTCCCGAATACGGCAGGCAAATCACCATTCGCAATCTGCTCAACCACACTTCCGGGCTGCAAGATTACGAAGACCTGATGTCCCCGGCCAATCCCGCGATTCCGGTTGAGCAGATACAAATCCATGACAGCGGAGTGCTCAATCTTCTCAAGCAGCAGAAGAGCACGAAATTTGCTCCCGGATCGAAATGGGCCTACAGCAACTCGGGATATGTTCTGCTGGGGCTCCTTGTACGTAAAGTTTCGGGCAGGAGTTTCCCGGAATTTTTGCATGATCGAATTTTTGAGCCGTTAAATATGAGCAGCACACTCGCTTATGTACGTGGTGAAAACAACATTCCGAACCGCGCCTTTGGCTACAGCCTCGAAGGGCAATCGTGGAAGGAGACAGATCAGAGCCCTACATCTGCGACTCTCGGCGATGGCGGCGTATATTCGTCGCTGGAAGACTTGGCCAAGTGGGACCGGGCATTGCGGCGAAACACGCTGCTCAGCAAACAGGAAATGCAGCCTGCGTTGACTCCGGTGAAGGTCCCGGATGGCCAAGTCACCGGACCCGACGGTTTGCCCGCTGCGTACGGTTTTGGATGGTTTCTGAATCCTCACCGGGGCCACCAGCGAGCCTGGCATTACGGTGAGACGGTTGGCTTCCGCACTACAATTCAGCGCTTCACTGCGGACGATCTCACAATCATAATTCTGTGCAATCGCGCTGATCTGAATCCGTCGGCGCTTGCATTGCAGGTAGCGGATTTGTATCTGGCGCGCTCGGCTTAAGCGTTGCATTCTATGACTATGAATCGGAGAGCACTTGTCTTTGGAATAGTTATCTGTGTTGCGCTGTCTGCCGGAAAATTGAATGCGCAGGCTTTACCCACGCAGCAGCCCGCATCCAGCGAGAAACAGCAGCTGCTCTGGCAGAAATTGGAATCGTCCATTCGCGAAGTTGATCACAATCTCGATGGCGTTCTAGGCGTTGCCATCGAGGACCTCACAACCGGGCAGAAATTTTTCCTGCATGAAGATGAATTGTTTCCTCAAGCCAGTTCAATCAAGATCGCAGTTTTAGCAGAGCTTTATCACCAGGCGCAACTCTCGGCTCAGGGCGCTTCCGGTAAGGCAAAGCTATCCGACCTGTACACCATAAGTTCCAGTGATTTGGTCCCAGATAGCGATATCATGCTTGGCCTGACGCCGTCGGTCACTCGAATTACCAACCGAGATCTCGCCACCATGATGGTAGCTGTCAGCGACAACTCGGCAACCAATGTCCTCATCGACCGGGTGGGCATGGAGAACGTTAATGCGCTAATGGACAGCCTCGGCCTGACGCACACCCGACTCCGGCGCAAGATGATGGACGTGAAAGCAGCAGGCGAAGGCAGGGAAAATATTTCGACACCGCGAGAGATGATGAGCTTGCTGGAACAGATCTATCGAGGCAAAGTCCTGAACAAAGAAATGGCCGCGGATTTCTTGAAGATGCTTAGTACACACAAACAAAGTTTCATCCCACGTGACTTGCCTGACGGGGTGCGCACGGCCAACAAACCAGGGGAACTGGAAGGCGTTCGGAATGATTCAGGCATCGTGTTCGCCCAAAATCGTCCCTACGTGATCTGCGTGATGACGACGTATCTGCATACTGAACACGACGGCGAAGATGCCATCGCTCGGATATCCTCTGCCGCGTATCGGATGTTCGACCGGCTTGGCCGGGCCTCCGAATACGGCCGAGTGGTTTCGCCGAATAACAGCAGTTCGCGATGAAAGCGAACTCGGCACAGAACCTTCTGCCGAAATGAATACGGCTCGTTTCCTCGAAAATCTCTGCATTCCCTTCTACATTCCATACTGTAATTGCTCTGAGGTGGGCGAAAATCTTACACCGTTTATTGACGATTTTTCTGTTCCCGATCTTCCCTTCAGAGCGAAACTATCTGCTTGCTAACGGTGTTTCGACACATAGAAGGTTTGGAACAAGTTTTGCAAGATAGAACTCGGTTAGGGGAGTAAACGTTATGGATGCCGTGCTAAATCCTGAAGTGCGTGAATTGTGTAAGGCGGTTTCGCAAGAAGAAGATTCTGATCGCCTGAAGAGCCTTTTGGACGAGCTACTCACAATATTGGACGAGCGTCAGCTGGTGGCATCATTATTGTGAGTACCTCTCGGGAGCGCCTATTGGTATGTTGCTAACAAGGTAGCGGACGTTGAGTTCGATACCACCAAGGCTTCGCAAGGCACAGTTGCCACCTCTTTCCTTCCCAAACCACATCCTGAGCAGATTTTGCCGAATCCTAACTTGGCAGCAATGCATCTGTTTCCGATAACGTGCGAACTGTGGGAATGATCGGCGGACTCGGACCCGAGTCCACTGTCGACTACTATCGCTCTATCATTGCTTGCTTTCGTGCCCAAAAGCCAGAGGCCGGATCTCCACACGTCATCATCAACAGCCTTGACGTTGATAAAGGCATCGCAATGCTGGACGCTGGCCGGTTCGACCACTTAGCCGACTACCTAAGCGGCGGCATCGACTCGCTTTTCCGTGCAGGTGCTGGTTTTGGATTCATAGCAGCGAATACTCCGCATCTTGTGTTTGACCAGGTTCAACGCCGGTCGGCGATTCCTCTCCTCAGCATCGTGCGAGCCACCTCCAACCATGCAAAAGGGCTCGGCCTGAAGAAGGTAGGACTGTTTGGTACCGGATTCACCATGCGCTCCAGCTTCTACTCAGAGGAATTCCAGCGCGCCGGCATCGCGATGGTTCGGCCAAATGAAGCCGAGCAAGAATACATTCACAAGAAATACATTGGTGAATTACTAAAAAATCAATTCATGCCGGAAACGAGGAAGGAGATTCTAAGTATTGCGCACAGGATGAATAATCAAGAAGGTGTCGAAGCATTGGTCCTCGCAGGTACGGAACTGCCACTCCTATTGCGCGGCTCCGAAAATGCCGGTATCGAGTTTCTCGATACAACTGTGATTCACGTCGAAGCCATTGTTAACGAGTTGCTGGCTTGAAACAGTGAACCTCCTTCCCAAGCAAAACTAACTGATGTACGCCCGAATGCATCTCATTACTCTTTTGTCCAGGCAATCGGTAAGCCTTGTCCGGGTTGAGAATTGGCATGATAGAGAATCCAGTCTCTTCCATCTGGCGACTTGAAAAACGAGTTGTGTCCGGTGGCGTACGCGCTGGCTGCTGCCGATTGCTGGAATACCGGCTGGGGTGACTTTGTCCATGCCGCGGCATCGAGCAAATTGCTCCCTGAAATTGCACTCAACATCCCGAGCGAGTAGTAGTCAGTCCAGCATGCGCTCCCCGAGTACGTCAGAAAAATCTTGTCTCCGTGCCTTAGGATTTCCGGTCCTTCATTCACGTCTATGTGCGGCGGATTGCCGGGCAATACCTTTGGATCTATGTCGCCTACCTTTTCCCATGGATACTGAGGCGTGGAAATGCGAGTGCGCGGGCTCTCCACGGTCCAGGGGTTACTCAGACGGGCGATGTAGATGCTCTGCGTGCCGTTTTCATCTCCTTCCCATCCTGACCAAATCATGTACAGTTTTCCCTGATCTTCGAAAACCGAAGCATCAATTGCCCATTTGTCCGAGCTATCGGCAATTTTTCCTTTCATCTGCCACTCACCCTCGAGCGGATCGGTATTGGAATTCTCCAATACCCAGATTCGGTGGGTCTGGTTATCGGCAGCATCAGCGGCAACGTAGATGTACCACTTGCCCT
>QHZX01000473.1 GCA_003224835.1 Acidobacteriota bacterium
TAAAACTGTGCGACCTTCCTTCTCAGACCTTGGGGAGGTACGAGATGGAAGCGCCGCTAATCACAATCTTTGTCCGGCACAGTTTGGGTATTCGGAAGTGGGTAGGCAATGGGCAAACGGAAACAGCTATACAGCGATAGCCATGACGGCATGTCTCGCCACTCCCCGCTTCCAGATACGTTTGACGACTGAGCTAATCGTGGCATTGCGTGTGTGGCTCTCGATTTTTACTGAGCGTGAACCCTTTGCGCTTGCTTGTGCTGAAGCCGCTGTTCTTTTGCTTCCAGAAGTTCATTAATCTCTTCGATCAGCTCCATTAGTCTTTTAGGGTCCTGCTCTATCGCGGCTCTGGCACAAAGTTCAAGCCATCGCTCTTTTGTTTCGCCTTGCATCGCGAGTACCTGCTCTCACGACTTATATACCGGAAATGATATTTTTCAAGCACGCTAGGTGTCATACATCCGTCAGCTACCGCACCGCGGGGAAAGCGTACAGACTGCTGACGCCGATATAATTTTGGAAGGCAAATTTGTGCTAATTTGTCCGCCACCACGTTTTGAGGCTGCGCTCTCGGATTTCGGCACGCAACCCAGGCCGCGCTCAAGCGAGTTTGCCTAGGTGTGCCGGCCGTCAAGAATGATTACGAATAGTACCGCTGCACGATTCCCCACAGGATGCCAAGGAACGTTGCCGTTGGTTCGCCCTTGTTCACGTAGACGTCCACTTGGTCTAGATGTTCGGGAACGGTGCCGGAAAATAGAATAATTGGTACATCTGGCCTGACTTTCTTCATTTCTCGTGCAAGTTCGGTGCCGGTGGTCCCCGCCAGCATGTGATCTGCGATTGTGGCGCAAATTGGTGCTTCGCGGAGGGTCTTGAGGGCGTCTTCCGCCGTGGTGACTCCGATTACGTTATAGCCATCCCTTTCTAAAACTTTCTTCCGAAGAGATAGATATAGCGGGTTGTCCTCGATGCACAGCACGAGCGGCTTGGGCTGCAAGGCGGGAAGAGTTCGTAGGGCGCTGGGCAATGTGACACCATAGCCGTCGGCCAGGAACGGGTCCATTCGATCTTCTCCAAAATGAGTGCTGCCGTAAATACAGGGAAGTATGTATTACATCGAACAAAAGAAGTTGACCTTCTAGAGCCTTCTTCTCTGCTACGGAAGCCATTTCGAGGAGAAATCGTCAGCTCTCGGCAGGTGTATCCGCATGATGTGAAATAATGTGCGGCACAATTCACGCGAGGTAAATAAATGTTGATGGAACGTGCTCTTCTGCTGATCGTAGTTGTTGGTGGCATGGCATTTGCGGGAGCCTATTCCAACCATGCGCTACTCCTTGTGGCGAATAAAGGCGAGCACACGCTCGGTATTATCGACCCGGCCACGAACCAGCAGGTTGCAAAGGTAGACGAGACCGGCACGACCGGGCACGAGGTGGTGGCATCACCTGATGGGAAGTTGGCCTTTGTTCCGATTTATGGAGACTCCGGCGTCGGACTGCCGGGCACGGATGGCCGTACGATTGACGTAGTTGATCTTGGACAGCGGCGGGTGATTCATACGATCGACTTCGGGCGTGGAGTTCGCCCGCATTGTGGCGTGTTCGGGCCGAAGGATGGTTTGCTTTACGTCACCACTGAACTCGATAAAGCGATTGCCGTAATTGATCCGCATACGTTCAAGATTTTGGGAACCATTCATGTGGGGCCAGGCACGGTATCCGTTCTTGACATGGCTTCGCGCAAAACTTTGGCAGTCATTCCGGTGGCAAATCACGTTCAGCGCATTTCGGTTTCTCCGGACGGACATTGGGTATTTACCTCCGATACAGAGAAGCCGAGGCTTGCGGTGATCGATTCGAAAACTAAGAAGGTTGACCGCTGGATCGAACTGCAGGGCGTCGGCTATGGCTCAGCTTCCACGCCAGACGGCAAATGGCTGTGATCGCGATGCCTAATGCGAACGGCGTGGCGGTCGTCGATCTGGGAAGCTTGCGCGTGGTCAAGACTGTGGACGTGCCGGCAGCGCCGCAGGAGGTAATACTTGGAAGCGATGGAACGGTCGCATACGTCTCGTGTGATCGCAGCTCGCAGGTTGCGGCCATTCAAACCGGCAACTGGAGCGTAAAGCTAATCGCAGCGGGCCGCGGGGCAGACGGCCTGGCTTTGGTGAAGTAAAAGGCAGACATTTCGATCGCGCTCGGCGAGTCAAATCGGAATGACCGCGCGGCTTAGGCGAGTCGCCGAAATTTGTGGCTGCGAAATCCGCGGGTTTTGGTTTTTGCCTGGAATTGGCCGACCAGAGCGGGTTTTGACGCGGATGGGGTCGCGCATGGCCTAATGCTGCATAAATTTCTGGCCTTCGGTAATCTCTCACCTTTCGTGAAAAACATTGATACTCAATTCATGCCCTACGCCCCCCAAACTGAGTTCCGCGAACGGGCGCAGCGCGTCGGATTCGAAGAGAAGACCCCGGTGGTGGTTCGATTCCCGGGCGGCGTCCGATGCTCCGCGCAACTGCAGGTCATTTCCGTAACCGGCGGGCTGCTATGTTTGCAGCGCCCTGTGCAACCCGGCGCAGTCGGGAAACTGATGTTCCTGACCAACAAAGGCGCGATCATTGGAGAGGCCCAGATGTTGACGCCAGTGGCGTGGGACCGTCAGCCATTTAAATTCACCACGCTTCTTGAAGACGACCGCTATCGTTTGCAGACGGTGATTAAACGGAAAGTTTCGAACGGTAACCAGCAGAATGAGGTACGGCGAGGCGACAACACCGACATTGAGCGATTGCGGTCCTGGTGAGAGAAGTTAATCCTGTTTGAGTTCGTCGTCCCTGCGCTCTTTTCTAACGTCGATTCCCAACTGCTCAGCCTTTTTATAAAGATGGCTGCGTTCAAGGCCAAGGGTTTTGGCCAGCTTGGTCACGTTAAAGCCGGTGCGTTTGAGTTCCGCCAGAATCGTTTCCCGCTCAAAACTCTCAACCCGATCGGCGAGCGTGCCTGACGCCGTAGAACCGTTACCAGAGCGCGTTTCGGCTGACGGCATCAGAACAGCCTCGACGGTATCCAAGGCTATTTCGCCGCTATTGCGCGGGGCGAGCAGCATGAGACGTTCAATCATGTTGCGAAGTTCACGAACATTTCCGGGCCAGGAATAATTCTGCAATGCGTTTACTGCGTCTGCGGTGAACTTGACAAGTCTCCAACTATTTTGGGCGCAAACTTGGGTGGCAAAATGCTCGACGAGAGCGGGAATATCGTCGCGCCTTTCTCGCAAAGGCGGCAACACAAGCGGGAAAACGTAGATGCGGTGAAATAAGTCCTGGCGGAATTTACCGTCGTGAACCAATGCTTGCAGGTTGCGGTGCGTGGCGACGATCACGCGTACATCAACATGGACCGTCTTCGTGGCGCCGATGCGCTCAACCTCACCTTCTTCGAGCACGCGGAGAAGCTTGGCTTGCATCGCAAGAGGCATGTCCCCAATTTCATCGAGGAAAAGAGAGCCGTGCTCTGCCTGTTCGAATTTTCCAATGTGACGATTAGCAGCACCCGTGAAAGAACCTTTTTCATGGCCGAACAACTCGGATTCAATCAGTTCGGCAGGTATAGCGGCGCAGTTCAAAGCTATAAACGGACCAGAGGCACGCGGGCTTTTCTCATGGACAGTGCGCGCAACCAATTCTTTGCCGGTGCCGGT
>QHZX01000030.1 GCA_003224835.1 Acidobacteriota bacterium
GGATAACGACGGCGCAATTCTTCCTCGAAATAAACGCCCATGCGGGCCATAGTTTTTAAATTTCTGACTACCGTGCGTCCGATTCCATCCGCGATTCGCTCCCCGTCACTCGCGAGTTTTTCAAGCGCAACGAGCAGTTTCGGCTCGAGATCCGGATCGTCAACGTTCATCAGCAAGTCGTCGTGACCGCGCTCGTGCATTAAATTGCGGATGCGCTCGTCCATGGTGATTCCCGCGGACGGGAGAAGCGCGGGCATTGACGTCACGATTCCATGAAAACGTGATGAAGCCATCAGATGGCCGGCGCGCAGAATACTCACCATCTGGAACATGTCGTAATCTTCGGAACTGAAAACTGCTACTCCACCCAGCTTTTCGGAAACCCGCCGACAGGCGCGGGTGTCAAGCTGCTCGGTGGCAGCGAGGGCAACAAACACGCGGTGGCGCTGCCGAAAAGCATCCACGGCTTTCGCAATTGCAGTCAAGTAGCGCTCAAACGCATTTTCTACATCAGCGCCGTCTTTGTGAAAATAAACCGTGCGGTAATGGCTGTCCTTGTAAGCCCCGCCCATCGCGTGCGCTGCATACTTCACCAGCGATGGCTTCACCGGCCACCAGAACGGATTAATTGGACAAACGATGAGCACCGGCAACTTGCCATCCCAACCGGCATCGTGCAAAACTTTGCGGCCATATTCGGGCGGATGCGGCTCAAACGTCCATGCCGTATCAGTGCCGAGTTCTGTAGGCACGCCAAGTTTGCGAAGGATGGTCCGCGACTCCTCATTACGCGTGATGATGAGCGCGTCCTTGCAATAGCGGGCACACATTTTTGCGACCGACGGATCCATGTGCCCGGCTTCGGAGCCATATCCCACCGCCAGTTTGTTTTGCGCCGTTGCGGTCCCCAGTGATCCGATAATCATAGTGGTCAGCGCGTTGGCAAATTTGCTTTTGAATGCCGAGCCTTCGACCACGATCACACCGTGATGTTTGGGAATTTCTCCTGCCAGAAATGGTGGAAAAATATCAGGCAGATGGACCTGCTCAGCGCCTTCAAAGTACCCGCGCGTAAGAGCGAAATTCTGGCTCATCACGCTGAAGTGGACGTTCTCTGCACCCAGAATGTGGCGCAACTGACGCACAGTCTCCTGGGGACGCACGTCGGAGCCGGTGTTGCGGGTGCCGTTGTATCCAGCCAGAAGCAGCTTGAGTTTTTTACCGGGTTGCCAGTGTTCGCCGCCGCCCATGATCCACGAGGCTTTCGCGCGTTCTATGTTTCCGCTGACCCAGGCCTCGAGAACGTAGTCCATCATGCGGCAGATCCTCCGACCTTTGCCGGCCAATCCTGGTACGGATAAACGAAATTCGTATCGCGGCTGAATTTTAAGAGCGGATAACTGTACTGTGAAAACGGCACCGGCTTTCGGCCCAGCTCAGAAGTCACGCGCGTGTTGTCGAACACTGTATTGAAAGTCAGGTAGGGCATAAAAACTTTCATCAGCGACGCGACGTGGCCTATTGGACTCTTTCGATTTGAAGCCAGGTTGATGGACGAAGTGAACGGCTTTTGCATGAACGGCAAATAAATCGGACCACGCCTGTCCTGCGCTGCGGCTAAAGATTCGGTGATCTGACGGAAAGTCTGGGAATCACGGCCGGAAGACAGATGATAGGTGTCATACTGCGTGCGGTCTTTTGCATGCAAATTTGCGATTGCGCCCGCCACAAAATCTACATTGACGATATCCACGCGATCACGTGGCCGCAGTGGCAGGGCCGGCAATCCGGCCAGAAAAACAAAGGCTCGCACCATGTCGAACTGAGTAGTCTCAGCTCGCCGGCTGTCTCCGAGAACAATGCTGGGCCGAAAGATGGTTTTGGGCACGTCAGGCAGAAGTTCGCGAATCATGTGTTCGCTGAACTTTTTTGTGCGCGCGTAGGGATCGTAGTCCGAGCGGTTCCAATCGACAGACTTCTCTTCTGTGACGACTTCGTCTTGCCGCCTGCCGGCAACTGCAACCGTGCTCACATGGCTGAATCGTCGCAGACCATGGTAGTGGTCCACTTGCATTCCGAGCTTGATTACTTCAAGCGTGCCACGCAGGTTCACGTTCAGGCAGCTCTTCTCAGACTTCCGGTTCAGCGATGCCGCACAGTGAATTACCGAATCAGTCGTGTGGACCAAACGATCATAATCATCGCGCGAAAGCCCAAAGCGCTCCTCGGTCAGATCGCCGCGAAAAACACGAATTCGGGTTTGCAGGTGCTCGTAAAAAGCCTTGAAATCAAAATGCAGTTGAAGCGCATGCCAGAGGCGCTCTTCAGCCTCATGGGGATCACGCGCGCGCACCAGCAGGTTCAGCGATGCGCCGTGGTCGTTCAGTAAGTTGGCGGCAATGTATGCGCCGATGTAGCCAGTGGATCCCGTCAGGAATATCGCCACGTTGCTCCGTTAGTGCCAGTTCTTACGGTCGCCGCTGCATCGTTCGCGGCCTGCAGGTTGCGCGCCGGACGTGCCTCCAGCGGGCGGCCTTCGATCAGAGGATACGTCCACTTGCGCAGTGCGGGAATGTGAATATTGATCCAGTAGTCCCACCAGTCAATAGAACTCGTGTTATAGCCGAAAAGCTTTTTCTCTTCGGGCACGAGTGCGTAGGAGAGCTTCTCGACATTCTCGGCCACGAAGTCGTGCTCGTTGAGAAGAATGAATGGTTCGAACAATTCGATGAGTTTTTCCACTTTCTCCAGGCTGCGATCGGCTTTTGCCAGAGGCGTCTTCTTGAAAGGTAGCGGCGCAGTTATCCGCTGAATAGATTTGATAATTGCCCGCTGGGCCGGTGCCGACATGCGGTTGTATCGTTCCTTTGAAACCGGAATAGCGTCAAATCGCAATCGCAACCAGTATTCCATTCCTTCGAGAGCGCGGTAATGCTTGCGATGTGCCAGCGAAGTGAGTTCGATGGATCGACGCATGTCACAGGGGTTGGTTACCGACGTCGCGAGCTGATACACCGGCTCATGCCTGCGTTCGAGGACGGCCGCTGCAATCAGCGTCATCCCACGACAAACTGAATCCACCGGAATCACATCGAGCCGTTTGCGCTCATTGGTTGGCAATTGCCGGAAGAATGTTCCCAGAAGATAGGACAAAGCAGCCGAGGTGTTGATGCCCTCGTTCCATCCGCGAAACGGTTGAGCGATCGAGCTCTCGACAATCGCCGGACGAATGATTGCGACTGGAAGGTCACGGCCGTATTTAGTCAGCAGCGACTCGGCCAAACTTTTCGTGAACGTGTAAGTGTTGGGCCAGCCGAGTTCATGTCCACGTCGCTTCCCTGCCTCGGTGAGTTCATTTCGCAGCCAGCGCACACGGTTCTTGCGAATCTGGTTTTCCAGGGCCGCGCCATGAAGATCTTTTGCCGCGTGCTCTTTACTGAGCGCCTGACGACGAAGTTCCTCGCTAATGATCGGGCCCTCAGCGCGGTTTTCTATTTCTTCGATCTGCCGATGTAAGGATTTCCATTCCTGTTCCGCGTCAAAAGTTGGCAGACTGATAGGTGTGTAATCTGGTCGAGCGTTTTCCCCGACGCGACCGTCACACCGTCCCACGGCATAACAAGTGGAAAGATGGAGCAACCCCGCATGGTCCGAGTCGCGAACGAACTGCAGAACGTTCATTGCCGCATCGACGTTCGAACCGAGAGCCTCGCGCAGGTCAGGGTTGAAATCTGTAAGACCGGAGCTGTTTATGATGACATCTAATCTCTTCCACAATTCGTCGGCCGTGCCCGATTCAATCCCGAGGCCCGGCTGTGATACGTCACCCTCGATCACCTGCACCCGTTCGTTGATGAATTCCAGAAGCTTGTGGCCATAGCGAGCGTACAGCGGATCGAATACAGGGGACTCGTCTATAAGTTTTTCGAAACGGTTCTCTGCGGGAGTGGATTTCTGCCGCCGGATTAAGAGATAAATCTGGCCAACTTCCGGCAAATCCATCAGCGTGTTCGCGAGCCAAACTTTGCCAATGAAGCCAGTCACACCGATGAGCAGGATGTGCTTGCCCCGGAAGGCAGTCCGAACCGACAACGCAGTCTCATGCCGATTGCTTTTGAATTGCACAACGGGGCGTTCGATCGCCGAAATGGCTCGCTGGGCCGAGACCACCGCGTGCTCGATCATTTGAGGATCAGTGCCAAGATCATGCGCAAGCCGTTCCGCGGACTGAGTACCGTCAGGTCCAGCCGACGAGACTCGAGCGAATATTCCACGCGGACGAATGACCGGCTCGAACAGCCGTCCAGTGGCAATGCCGTCGCGAAAGTCCAAGCGGTTGGCGACGATCCATTTCACCCCCAGATGCTGAGCCAGCGGCCGCATCACGTATTCAAGCCCCTGGCTGACCAGCACAACTTCGGCGCCCGAGCTCACTGCCTTTTTCAGCTGTTCGACCCCGTCAGGTTTCAACTGAGGCTTGAGCTTGTACTCAAAATACTCGCCGCCCAATAGATCCAGCCGGTCTCGGCTAATGCCCCGCAGGATCGAATAAACAACCCGGGTGGCGAATGTGCGATTCAGCACATAAAGGAACGGCCGGAGCACGGCCATCAGTAAAACCGTGCCCCGACGCATCCATCGTTCGGTAAATTTCTGGGCGTTCCAGGTAAAAAATGCGATCGGGCGTACCGTCGTCAGCTCTAACAGGCTGCCTTCGACGCGCCAGTACAGGTATCGTCCCTGAAAATTTGAATCAGATTGTGACAATTAGTAAGTCCAGTTGCAGCAGATAAGAACGCTCAGGCCTCAACCTGAAGCGCTACAAAGCTCTTTATTGTAAAAGATCATGCAAGCGGTGGCGAAATGTCGTGTAATGGGTCACTTCATAATAGGCTGTTTCGGCCTTGCTCCAGCCAACAAGCTCAGCCCTCCGCTAATCGCCAAAGTAATGGCGATCGCAAGCAATCCATGGAACTGCCCGTTACCGGAGCGCAGGAAGCCTATGATGTCCGGGCCGAAATAGCCGCCTAGATTGGCAATTGAATTGATTACCGCAATGGAGGCAGCGGCATTGGCCCCAAACTGTACGGTTGCCATCGCCCAGAAAGGACCGGTCATCGATTCAGCCCCCATCATTCCCAAGGTCATTCCCCCAACCACCAGTATGGGCGCTGTACTGTGAGAAGCAGCGGCAATAGCCAGGGCGGCTACAAAGGCTGGAAGGGCTATGTGCCAGCGACGCTCGTTAGCACGATCGGAGTGCATTCCTACGAGCACCATCGCTATCGCGGTCAGGATGAATGGAACCGTCGCAACTACGCCGATCGCAAAATAACTGAGGCTCGGCAAGCTGCGAATCGCGATCGGAAGCCATAACGTCACACCGTACATGCAGGCGGCTACGGCAAAATAGATCAGCGCAAACATCCACACCTGCGGACTAACAATCACGGCCAGCAGGTCACGCTTGCTTAATTCGCGAGGGCTCGAATCTTCGCTTGTTAGCATGGTGTTTAGGGATTCGCGTTGCGTGGAGGACAACCA
>QHZX01000474.1 GCA_003224835.1 Acidobacteriota bacterium
AGACAAAGTAAATAAGGTCTGCAGCAAATCCTCGGGTGCGGCCCAATGAGCGGCATGCTTTCCCGATTCGCGCACCAGCTTGTGTTCCGATTTCTGATTGAGTATCTGCCTCCAGACATCCAGATTGCCCGGAACAAAGGGTTGGCCATCGGCATCCCACTGCATCCGGGTTAACAATAGAAGAAGTCCGGGCGCTAATCGGAACGCCGGCCTCGCCGCATCAGATGAAGAGTCTGAAGTCCGGAATGCACTGTAGTATGTTTTTAGCCTGTGGCCTTCCACGAAGCGCTGTTGCCTCTCGGGGCTGATTCGCGCGAAAGAATCGAAGTACACAGCCAGCCAGCCATTGTCCTTGGCTAATAATCGCGGAACAAAATCATTGGGTGAACTCGGACTCGCACCTACCAAGTCCTTCCAATCGGCCTCCGCTCTTGAGCCTCCCGGGACTTGCACATGACCAGAACGAATGCTGATCTGACTGCCGTAAAAATCCAAGTCAGCAGCTAAAGGCAAAAGTTTCTTCAGGCCAACCGACTGCTGGAGGGAATCCCGGGTTTCTGGATCGATTCGAGATAATGCCCAGTAAAGGCGCGCCAGGGCTGGATGGTACAAGAATAATTCGACTGTGTCGTAAGAGCGCCGCCTGTTCGGCTTGACAGCGCTTTTCCAGTCTTCTTCTTTAAACAGCAGTGGCGCCCGCGAACTCGGGTAGGGGTAGCTAAATGCCTCTCCTTTCCCTATCGCTTCTTCCAGGGCGGGGAGCGGAAAGCCTGAATCTACGGTCAGGAACGCTCTTTCGGCTTCCGCTGTTGTGAGCGATACGTCCCGCTGACCACACTGCGAGCGCAAACGATAACCCAGGATCCGGAGCAGCGGAGCGGCGTCTGCACAACTGGAAACGCGAATTACCTGATCCGGTCCGGCCAGCGCGGCGAGTTCCTTCGCCTGATTTATGTATCGACCGAGAAGAATGAGAAATTCGGTGGGCTGCCCGTTGTCCTGCCATCCCACATAACCTTGAACGTAGACATTGCGAGCCAATAGCGGCAAAATTTGTTCCGGTGGGACCTTCTGACTGATACCGGCCATTCGCTCGAATGAGCGTAGAGGACCAGGAATTGTCACACTGGATCGAGCGTCAGCAGATGCATTCTGACCGTCTGCAGAAATTGCGTTCTGACTGGCGGTTTGCGCGCTCGCTGGGGTCGGATGGAACGACAACGGAAGGGCAGCCAAGAAAATGGCAGCAAGACGAAGAGAAAACTGCATGATGGTCTCCTCTCCAACATTTAGCGGTGAGGTGGAAATACCCGCTCGCTTATTGGAGCTGCTTTTTTGTTCTCAGTACAAAAAAATCCCCTGGTCGATCAAAATCAGGAACTCACGTAATTAGTCTCTAAAACTCTGGCCGCCAACAGGACATGAATAATACCCCTAATTATCGTCACGGTTCTGTAAAATTTGCAGAGCTTAGGATGCAAGATACCAACGCCATGTGTTGCTTGCGAGGTACAGCTTTGACGTTAAATCGGCGTTTAGTCTTAATGGGGAGGACAGTTCGCGGAGGCTAACGAACTCGAAACGACCGAAAGCGGATGTATTACCACGCGTGAATGGTAGATGTCTTACGCATTACCGGAATCGACGAATAAACAATGAGTGCCGTTCCGCCCGATAGAAGCCAACCACATAAATGACCGGCTTGCCGTTAGAAGAATAAATGACTTGGCGAATACGCATGACTGGAGCGCCGCGAGGCACCTGGAGAAACTGAGCGACCCGGCTGTCGGCGGCTGTGGCGTCGACTTCCTCGTCCGCGTAGGTGAGTTGCACCCCAAAATCCTGCTCAAGACGCGCAAAGAGTGATCCTCTCCCTAGCGGCTCTCGCACCAGCCCGGGGAATCTTTCAGCCGGCAGGTAGCAGGTCTCAAGCGCGAAAGGTTCATCGGAGGTGTGCCGCACGCGTTCAATCTTGATCATCTTGCTGCCTGCAGGCAGCATTAGCCGCGCCGCGATTTCGTCTTCCTGCTCGATGACTTTGGCAGCCACGACCTTAGAGCCAGCGGCCAATCCGCGGCTGGCCATCTGCTCGGTATAGCTCATCAATTTATTGAAATGTATGCGAGGAGGCGCGACGAAAGTGCCAGCGCCACGACGACGTTCGACGACTCCCTCACGCTCCAGGCCGGCGAGTGCATGCCGCGCAGTCATGAGACTTACGCGATGGAGACGGGCAAGCTCCCTCTCGGAAGTTACTGAATCTCCGGGTTTTAATTCGCCAGCATCGATCAGATCGCGGATTGAACCTTGGATCTTCTGGTACGCGGGAACAGCCCTTTGCCCGTTGACCGACATGCTTTCACTATCTCTTTTCTCAGAACTGAAATTGGAATCTTCTGCTATATAGCGAAAAGAATCGGAAAAGTAAAGGAATAACAAAGGGTTTGTTCGTCCATTGCGTCGTAGTAGAGGTTAATTTACGGAGTTGGGGAACGGAAAAATGGCTGGAACTACGGCGTTGGCCCGGATATGGTGACAGTCACATCTTTTCACTTTGAAACTAGCTTTTGAGGGATTTTTGGCACCAGCTCCTCGGGCATTTAGCGTTTTCATTGCGAGTCGGCCATCGGTCGAGCGGACATTCCCGCCGAGTTGTAATTTATTTATTGTTTTTTGATTTATTGCTTGACCAAGCTCATTAACCTGCTATATAGCATTGTGCATCCCTTTGTGGGCCGAAAAACAAGTTCTTCCCGGAGGTTCTGAGATGAGCACACGCAGATTGCTCTCACTGGCGGTTCTCTGTTCCCTATCACTCGCGGTGTTGGTCGTAACCCAGGCGGCATGGGCCCAAGAAGTCACGGCCGGCGTAGTGGGTACGGTGACCGACCAAAGCGGTGCCCCGATAAAGGGCGCAACTGTCATTGCAACGGACACCGAGCGTGGCACAGTTTACACTGCCACGACCAACGATTCCGGCAGCTACAACCTCACGCGGTTGCCCGTGGGCAGCTATTCCGTGAAAGTAACGGCCCCCGGATTCCAGACAGCTATCCATCCGCCGTTTTCCCTGGTACTCAACCAAACTGCTCGTGTCGACGTTGGGATGAAGGTCGGGCAGGTGACGGAAACAGTTGAGGTTTCCGGTGCTGCTCCGGTGCTTCAGACGGAGACGACTCAGGTCAGCACAGTCATTGATTCTGTCACCAATGACCTATTGCCCTTAGCTACGCGGAACTATGTTGAATTGACCTTGCATACCGCGAGTGGAGCGCGGCCGTACATCAACGGAAACCGCGAGCAGGCAAATAATTTCATTCTCGATGGAATGGACAACAATCAGGTATCAGACAACCTGTTGGGATATACTCCCGCGCCGGATGCAATTCAAGAATTCAATCTAATTACGAGCAACGCCTCGGCTGAATTCGGCAACTTCCAAGGCGGAATCGTTAGCACGACCATCAAATCTGGGACGAATGCTTTTCATGGAGACCTGTTTGAGTACTTTCGGAATGACAAATTAAACTCGAACCAATGGGAGAACGGGTTCAAAGGAGTTAATTCCGGGGGGGCACCGCTTCCCAGACCAACACTTCGTTGGAATATGTTCGGCGGCACGATCGGTGGACCAATAATCAAG
The DNA here is from genome assembly GCA_003224835.1 of Acidobacteriota bacterium. Classification (GTDB taxonomy): domain Bacteria; phylum Acidobacteriota; class Terriglobia; order Terriglobales; family Acidobacteriaceae; genus Gp1-AA145. The sequence goes on from QHZX01000474.1 coordinate 3,644, forward strand.
AATAAGCTGTTTTTCTTTGCTGATTACCAGGGCCAGCGTTTTGACCACCCGTCTTCGGCGCAATCGCTCACAGTGTTCACTGCCGCGGAGCGGGCTGGAGACTTCGGGGCGATCTGCGCCAGCGGATTTAGCGGAGGAATTTGCAATGACCGAACGGTTGCTAGCACCGCGCCTAAAGGAACTACCTGCCTCCCTGGAGCTGCCGGTCCCAACTGTCTCGTCGCAAACCAGCTTTATGACCCGTTCCCAGGCATGAGTAACGCACCTTATGCTAACAATGTGATAACCGAGCCGATCGATCCCGTGGCGCAAGCATTATTTAATTCTCCGCTGTACCCGAAGGCCACCGGTGCTGGTCTGCAGGATAATGCCAGCTACACGCAGACACAACTTTTCGACAATAACCAATATGACGTTAAAATTGATTTCAATGCGACGACGAAAGACCATCTCTCTGGCAGATATTCGCACGCCAAGCAGCACAATCCCACGATCAACTCGTTTGCTCTGATCGGTACCGGTTTCTCAGACGCCCCTATCGACAACACGGTTGTGGACTGGAGCCACACGTTTAGCACGACGCTCCTTAACGATCTTCGGTTTGGTTTTAATCATGTCAAGTTACACAATGGAACGGAGTTTAGTAAGTCCCTCGGAAATCTCGGCGATCAGCTTGGTATAGGAAATGGTAATCCTTCAGGTGTTCCCGGTTTGCTCTCGATTGGCTTCAACGGCATTTTGAGCGGTATCGGCAGTTCGGGTGTCCAACAGAAGTTTCAAGACGCCGTGATTCAGGCCTCCGACACCGTGATTGTTACCCATAACCGCCATGTATTCCATACTGGTTTTGAGTTCTGGCGCGATCGCGTTAATACCTTTTACACAGGAAATAATGGAGCATTGGGAAGCATCAATTTCACTGGAAGCTTTACCAATTGCAATCCGAGTGGAGGAAAAGTGCCACCCGCAAGTTGCTCCGCGCCTGCCAGTGCCGGCGGAGGTTACGGAGGAGCCGATTTCTATCTCGGCCTTCCGACGAACTACGGCCGAGGAATTAGCGGCGGTGAATGGGGGCAACGTGCAAGTGTCGTGGGTGCCTATCTTCAGGATGATTGGCGTGCCACTAACAATTTGACCGTTAACCTGGGCGTGCGCTACGAAGCTCACACGCCTTGGGTAGAAATACACGACAGGCAGGTCAACTTCGATCTCGCGACAGGCGAAGTGCTGGCCCCGAACTGCTCGAAAGTAAACCTCGGGACTGCGCCGACGACTTGCCGACAGGGCAGCCGAGGGCTTTACAACGGAACCTACGGTGGGCGTGACTTCCAGCCGCGCGTCGGTTTGGCGTGGACACC
>QHZX01000031.1 GCA_003224835.1 Acidobacteriota bacterium
TATTCGGGTCAGATGTGAAGACCAGCTTCCGCCCTTCGTTCTTCCCTTTCACCGAGCCGAGCGCGGAAATGTTCGTTTCCTGCTTCGTCTGTGGGGGAAGCGGGAAGCGGGGGCTCGATGCTTGCCGTCCCTGCAAACAGACCGGCTGGATCGAGATCCTGGGCTGCGGCATGGTCGATCCAAATGTCTTCGAATTCGTGAAGCAAAATGGTTATGACTCGGAGAAGGTTTCCGGCTTCGCCTTCGGCATGGGCGTGGATCGCATCGCCATGCTCAAGTATGGGCTCGATGATTTGCAATTGTTCTTTCAGGGCGATGTGAGATTTTTGCAGCAATTTGCATAAGTCGTCATTGGCTCTCAGGCGTTGGTCGTCGGCAGAAACCAAAAAGAGATGTCATTCCGAACCGCTTCAGCGGTGAGGAACCTGCTTTTGCTTTCAGAATGCTAGATCGAGCACTGTTGCAATGAAACTTTCTCCACAATGGATTCGCGATTTCGTTGATCTGCCGGTAGATGACCGGCGTCTTGCTGAAGATCTAACTTCAGTTGGAATCGCAGTCGAGGGTATTTCTGGGGACGATCCGAATACCGTATTCGAAATGGAGATTGGGACGAACCGCCCTGACGCGATGAATCATTACGGCGTCGCCCGGGAAGCGGCGGCATTGTATAAAGTTCCCCTGAGACCAATTGAGCCTGCGGGTAAAGGTGCTCAAAGTTCATCCGCGCTGAATCGAACGCCGAAAGCCGCGATTTTTCCAATCCAGATCGATGACACCGAAGGCTGTGCACGCTATACCGCACAAATCATCCGCGGGATCAAGATCAAATCATCGCCCGAAAAAATTGCGGGCCGTCTTGCTCTGGTTGATCAGCGCTCAATCAACAATGCGGCTGACGCATCGAACTACACACTCTGGGAAATGGGCCATCCCACCCACGCTTTTGATCTTGATCTGCTCGACGGAGGGAAGATCATCGTGCGGCGGGCCCGGCCAGGTGAGACTCTAAAGACATTAGATGGCATAGACCGCAAGCTCAACCCCGAAGACCTGATCATTGCCGACGCCAAGAAACCCGTCGCGCTCGCGGGAGTTATGGGTGGATTCGACACCATGATCACCGGGAAAACGAAAAATGTCCTGATTGAGTCGGCATGGTTCGATCCGGTGGCGGTGCGGAAAACCGCGAAGCGACATGGACTTCATACTGATGCTTCGCACCGTTTCGAACGCGGTGCAGACTTTGCGGCTACTCCTGTTGCGTGTGCTTTGGTTGCAGCATGGATTATCGAATCCGGTGCAGGCACGCTGGAAGGCGATCAGATCGACGCCATTGCTCGCGAGTTGGAACAAGCCCCGGTAGTATTGCGAACTGCCCAAGTGCATCGCATATTAGGAGCTAAGCTCGAAACCCATGAAGTAGTAACCATCCTGAAACGGCTCGGATTCGAGTTGGTCCCGGAACCAGGTTTTGAGGCGCAATTCTCTGTCCGCATTCCGACCTGGCGGCTTGATGTTGAACGGGAGATCGATCTTATCGAGGAGATCGCTCGCCTGCATGGGTACGACAAATTTCCAAACACCCTGCCTGCTTTCCACGGAGCCGTAACCGACAGTTCCAACTCGGCGAAAGAACAAAAGGTGCGCTCTTCCTTGCTTGCCCTCGGTTACGACGAAGCCGTCTCGCTCAGCTTCATCTCGCATAAAGATGCCGAGACATTTTCCTTAAGTCCGGTGGTCGAACTCGCCAATCCCTTGAGCGAAGAAGCTTCGCTGATGCGTAGTTCTCTTGTGCCCGGAATGCTGGAGATGCTCGCCTACAATGTGAACCGCGGAACAGAAAATGTTCGCCTCTTTGAAACGGGAGATGTCTACGAAGGTGCCGGCAACGGTACCGCAGAGCATCGGCGCATTTGTATAGGTGCGACTCTCTCGGCCCTGCAGCACGACATACCGCAAGGGGACTTATTAGAGAAGAGCAAATCTGCCTCTGGGGTGGATGTTTTCCGCTCGTTCAAAGGAGACGTTGCCACGTTGCTGGGGAATTTTCAGCGCCGGAAGCTGTCTTTCGACTTAGAAGCCACGGAATATTATGAACCCGGCCGCTCGGCGAGAGCCCTACTGGATGGAGAAGTCGTCGCCGAGTTCGGACAACTTGCATCGCAGGTTGCCGCCGCCCGCAAGTTACGCACTGAGGTCTTTATCGCGGAGATCTTCGCCGACCGGCTTTATGCGCTGCCTTTCCGGGAACTGCTTTATCGGCCCTTGCCGAAATTTCCAGCGGTCGAACGCGATTTCTCTTTCGTATTCAAAGATGAGATCACGTTCAAGCGGATCAAGTCTGCCATTCAATCAATCCACCTGAAAGATTTGCGCGCCTTTGCCCCAGTAGAAATATTTCGCGGCGGAGGGATTGCTCCAGGCAGCTACTCGATTTTGCTACGGGGAAAATTCCAATCTCACGAACGCACACTTCGCGAAGACGAAGTCAACGATTGGTCGGGAAAGATCGTTAGTGCGCTCGCTGAACTCGGTGGAATACAAAGAGCATAGATCTTTAATCGCTAGAATAGATAACAGGCATGCCGGATTCAGTCAAAATCATCGAGTGCCCTCGCGATGCCTGGCAAGGTTTGCAGGGCCAGGTCCCGGCTGATTTGAAAGTCTCCTATCTGAATGCCTTGATCAGCGCGGGATTCAAGCACATTGATGCCGTGTCATTTGTCTCGTCAAAAGCGGTCCCGCAGATGGCGGATTCTGAGGAAGTGCTCAAAGAACTCGACCCGCCAGATGACGTCGAGATTATCGGAATCGTGGTCAATGAAAAAGGCGCGCAGCGGGCGATCAACACTCAGGCTGTGAGCACGCTGGGATTTCCGTACTCCATTTCGGCAACTTTTCTGCAAAAGAATCAGCGCCAGACTCCGGAAGAATCACTGGAGGAACTTGAGCAGGTCCAAAAGAAAGCCGAGGACGCTGGGCTGGATTTGGTCGTTTACATTTCAATGGCGTTCGGCAACCCGTATGGGGATGAGTGGAATGTCGAAGAAGTAGTCAGCGCAGTAGACGTGCTGGAATCCAGCGGAATCAAAACCATCTCACTAGCCGACACTGTAGGATTAGCCTCAGCAGAGCAGGTTCGTGCACTGTTCTCAGCCGTGATGGAGAAATATTCTTACCTCGAAATTGGCGCCCACCTCCACAGCCGGCCCGAACTCGCAGCCGAGAAACTTCTTGCGGCATACGATGCAGGTTGCCGTCGCTTTGATTCTGCAATAGGAGGCCTGGGCGGGTGCCCATTCGCGCAAGATGCTCTCGTAGGAAATATTCCCACTGAGCGCGTGCTGGATGCCTTGAAACAGCGCGATGTTGAATTGCCGAAACTAAAATCGCTTGATACCTTGCTCAGAGCATCAGCCGAAATCGCCGCCAGGTACACCCAGTCCCACGCTGCCGATTAAACGCTCTTTCAATCAGCCGCCCGTCTTATCTGGTTTGAATCCGGCACGCTGCATACCGAGTTGCGCTTCCGGATTTTCCATAAAAACCTTCCAAACGTAGCCTGTGCGGGCATTCTCCGCCATCACCATGGTGATCCCAGCATCAATTCCAACCACGTCGGTGTCGAACCAATTTTTCAGCGGATTCAATGCGTCCACAAATCCGTAACAACTCCACGCCTGCGGATATCGAGCGCGAATAGCACGCAAAACCTGCATCGACTCTTGTGGTAGAAACGGTAAAGAGCCACCTGCCGCGTGAGGCGCAACCGTGCCGTCAATCGGCCCAGTTGCAGGCGGACCGCCCCACACCACGTAGCCATTGGGCGAATCCGAAGCGGTGATGCCCCACAGGTCGGTTCCATAATCCGGAAATTGTTGGTGCAGTTCCATGCAGAAGCGGCGATGCACTCGGGTTGCCACGACCGAGTTCTGGAAATAGTCCGTATACTTGTCGCGCTTGTTACGAAAATCAAACCACGCTTGCGAGTACTGATGCACAAATAATGGTGCGAACGATCCAATGTATCGCATTCCCTCGAACTCAAACGGGATGCGCTTCCACGCGTCCCAGGCCTCAGGCCGTAGGGGATAGCTCGGCGAGCCGAGACCTAAGAGGTACATCATCATCATCTCATTGTAGTAATCCCATCGATACGGGAGGAACCCGACTTCCGGCAACCAACCGTGAGACAGTAACGACGTGTCCTCGGACAGCCAAGTCCATTCCACCCTGTTGCTGATTGAGTGCGCGAGCAGCGTGATATCGGTGTCACGAAAATGAGTACGGCAGGTGAGAATGCCGCAAAGGAGAATCGCAGTATCGATTGAAGATATTTCGGAGTCCCAAACCCTCTCGCCGGTGTTGATATTGGCGAAATGGTAGAAAAAGCCTCGATGGTTCGGCAGCTTATCGTGCAAGAACCGCAGCGTTGTGAGGACGCGCTCCCTGGCTTCAGCCCGGGAAATATATCCCCGCATGTCTCCGATGCAGAGCGCGGTTAATCCAAACCCGGTGGCAGCAATGCTGGCAACGATTGTGTTATCAGTCGCAGCCTTACGAGCGTTGCACCGGTCTTTGACCAATCCCGTTTCAGGGCTGGCTTGTTCGAAAAAGTAGCAGCAGCTCAGGCGTTCTAAATCGTCGAGTAGTCGGTCGTCTTCCGGAGAGAATGGTGCAGCAGGCACTTTCGTCTGGGGCGCAGATTGACCAAAAACAGAGAGTGAATGGCTGAACGGCGCCAGCGCTGCCGCCTTTCCCAAGTTCCCCAGAAGTTTGCGGCGCGAAAGACGAGGAGTCCACTCCACGGAATGATGTTAAACGAACTTCCTGCGTGTCAGCCGCGCAAAGGGATTGACTCAAATGGAACTATGCCTGCGACAATAATCCGGGCAATATATTTATAGGTGGAGATGAGCAGGAAGAGTAAAGTCACGACCCTCGTTATTTTTCTCGTTGCGGGCGCAGCCGCAGCGGTGTGGGGAGTACGTCATGTCCGCAACCGTACCACCACTTTACGCGGCGCTGTGATTACAGCGAACCCCGATCCTCGCAAGCAGTTGCCTGTCGGAGGAGTGGAGATCACCGCAACTGACGGCATCTCTGTGGTCAAAACAACATCCGACTCCTCCGGACTTTTTGCCATCGCACTGCGCAAGCGCATTTTCCGCGGTCATCTGGTCAAACTACGTTTCCGTCAAATGGATTACGCGCCGCTCGACATGAGCGTATTGGCGTCTGACCAGATCTACGTCGCGCAAATGCTACCAGTTCAGCCGGAAAAGCCGGTCGTGCGGAGTTTGGCGACGCAGACCATTTCAAATAATGTCCTGGTGCGTTATTCAATCAAGGCCGCCACCGTCATGAATGTCGGCAGCGCGGTCCGTTCATTCGAAGTCGTCAACAAGGGCAACGTACCGTGCAGCGAACGCCCGCCCTGCTCGCCGGATGGAAAATGGAAAGTCGGGATAGGAGCTGTCACGCTGGATGCCGGTGTCGGAAATCAGTTCCGCAATATTCGTGCATCGTGCATTGCAGGGCCGTGTCCGTTCACGCGAATTGAATCGCCAAATCCGGAACAAGATGGCCGCATCATCACGGTCAATGCCATGGCGTGGTCTGACACTGCTACTTTCCTGGTTGAAGCCGAGGTTGTTCACCCCATGATGAGCGACCTGGTTCGAAACTCTTACCCGGTAATCTTTGGAGACGCTTTGAATTTCACGTTGCCGCCTGCAGCTGAAGGTGTAACTCTGCAAGCTGAACTGAATGGCGAGAGTATTGTCTTCCCGCTTGGACCGGCGCTCATCCTCAGTTGGGCCGATTGCAACGTTCGCGAAAATCCCGATCAAACGCGCGTCTATCGCTGCACGCTCAAACCAGAGTACCGCTGGACCAAGTCTCGAACCTAGCTTTTCGGACTAAACTAGGCGAGAAATTTATCTATTGCCCAAATGCCACGTTCAAACCCGTGGTCAGGATTACATCGTTCTGCCGTTTGCCGGTCGGCGGATTGCTCACGTATACGTCCGTGAATGAGTTTTGCCAACCCAACCACTTGTGGATTTTCGTGACCGAGGCGAAATCGAAGGTCCCACGGTAATCCCCCAGGCTGTTAAGGTCAGGGAAAAAGTACAGTTTTTCATTCAGGACAGTGCTCTTGCCGAGCTTGTGCATCAGCTCCTCACCTAGCGTGAGCGCCACCAGATTCCGTTGCAGCGTGGTATAGGACTCGCGTGTGTAGTTCAGGCCGCCCAGAAAGTCTAGCGTGGTATTGTCATTCTTAATGGCGTGATAGCCCAGTCCGCCTCCGAACACCGACCGCAGATTCAAACCTTGCAATGCATCGGCAAAGAAATCAGCCGAGGCAAAGCTAAATGCTTTCGGGGCGAAGTCGCGGTCGTAACGGACACCGCCGGCCTCAGTGTTGGCCGTCGTCGAAGAAACTCTAGTCGCATTCGGCAGGGTGCCTGTAGTCAGAGTGGTAGTGGCATATACCGAATTCGCGTAGGCGCCGAGCTTGTCTTTCAAGGTCTGTCTGGCGGCGACAAAACCAAGGGCCAAGTTCGTGGTCTGACTGTTCCCGCCGGTCAGCGAAAACCCGGCATTGATGCCGCCTTTCCATCCCTCAAATAAGGTCTCGTTCGCTACCTTTTCGTAAGCGGCCTCCTGCGAGAGCACTTTCACTTTCGATACTGGCGCTGCAACCTCGCCCGATGAACTGGCAATCTTCACTGTGCCGTCGGATGTTGAAACTGGCCCGACTACGGTTTTTCCATTTTGCAGCTCGACGCGCAGCGATTCGCTGCTTTCAATCCCTTTGACAGCGTCCCATTTCAGTGTCAGGTCTCCCGCATATTCGGTATGCAGGGTCAGAGTCTTGCCATCAGATTGCACAATGGTACCGGTGAGCCGGTCTCCATTTTTCAATGAAACCTGATCGGCCAGAGCAGGAAGAGTGGAGACAACGATCAACATGACGAAGGTTCTGAATTGGCGCACAATCCCTCCTTAGAGGATGTGCGCAATTAGTAGCTACTTAGCTCAAAGAGGTTGTACCGTGAATAGCCCGGCAGATCAGGCCGAAATAGCAGGCACGGTACGACCAATTGAGGTGATCAGTTATTGTGGAGCGCTGATCTCCAGATCGCTGCCGTGGCCGTTGTCCGGGATGGTGACGCTCACAACGTGGTGTGCAGCATCGAGAACTGCCTCGCCTCGCTCCGCTTTCCCGCTCATCGTATAGGACGCGTTCGAAGTCTGGCCGTAAACCTCGACCCTCAGCTCACTCCACCAGGAATGATAGGTACCCTCATGTGCACCGATGTGTATCTTGACCGCGCCCGCTGCAGCTTCGCAGCTGAACTGCATTCGCAGAAACTCGCCGTGTTTATACGCCATCGTCTTTCCATCATCCTGGTACAGAGACCCCTTACAATCGCGTCCTGGATATACACGCAGCACCAGTGGTCCGCTGGGAAGTTCATTCGTGCTTTGGGTCAGAGCTTGCATCGGCAGGATCGAACCCTCGCGCACATAAACGGGCAAGCTGTCCAGCCTGGGGTGCACCAAAACTTGCATCGGGGCTGCGGATGCTGCGTTTTTATCTCCACCAGAAATGCGCTCACCCGTCCAATAGTCGTACCAACCAAGCGGGGGAAATTTCACGCTGTACGTGTCCAACTTCTCGGCGAAAGGCGGCGGAGCGACTAACAGATTGGCGCCGAACAGAAATTCGTTTCCCGCGTCCAGATCGAGCGGATGCTTGTCGGCATTTGCCTCCGGAAATTCGACAAACAGCGGCCGCAGCACCGGCAATCCGGTGCGCGACATCTCTTCCACAGCGCTATAGAGGTAAGGCATCAATTTATAGCGCTCTTCGATGTAGCGGCGGCGAATAGCTTCCTGCTCGGGTCCGTCCACCCACGGTTCGCGATGCGGAGTACCTTTTTCACTGTGATTGCGATCAATCGGCTGAAAGGTTGCTATTTCCGTCCATTTGGTGAGGAGCTCGGCCGGCGGAGTACCGATGAAGCCGGCGACGTCGGCACCGCTCATTCCAAAGCCGCTGAGACCAAGATTTTCCAGCATGGGAGTCGTGAGCCGCAGATGATTCCAAGTGGCGCTGTTGTCACCAGTCCACGTCGCCGCGTAACGCTGACCTCCGGCATAGGTGGCGCGCGTCAGCACAAATGGACGCTGCTCAGGAGAAATCTTTAGTAATCCTTCATACGTCGCTCGGGAATTCTGCATGCCGTAAAGGTTGTGGATCTCACGATGATCCGCTGTGCGGCGCTTGAAGCCGGGTTCGTCAATGCGGTGCTGAACGTCGTCGGGCATGGTCTTGCTTGGAACGTTGAAGACCGCCGGCTCGTTCATGTCATTCCAGAAGCCGGCCACACCATCGGAAACAAATTCCTTGTAGAGATTGCCCCACCACTGGCGCGTGCTTTGACGGGTGAAGTCAGGGAATACGGACGGCCCGGGCCATACGGTGCCCACAAAAACCGAGCCGTCCGGATTTTTAACGAAGTGATCCCCGGCTATCCCAGTGTCGTACGGAGCGTAGCCCGCATTGGGCAAGGCGGCGACGTGCAGGTCGGTAATGGCGACAACGTGGAAATTTTCTTTTTTCAGGTCCGCTAACATGCCCACAAAATTGGGGAACTTCTCTGGATCAACCGTGAACGGCCGATTGTTTTTCTGGTAGTCGATATCCAGATAAAGCGAGTCCGCCGGAATCCGGTCTGCCCGTAATTTCTCGGCCACTTCGCGCAGCTCCGCTTCCGTCCCGTAGCTGTAGCGCGATTGCTGGAAACCAAGCGTCCAGAGCGGTGGCAGTGGAGGAGGCCCGGTCAGCCAGGCATAGCTTTGCAGGACCTGCTTGGGATCAGGTCCGTACAGAACGTAATAATCAAGCGCCCCATCTTCAGACCCGAATGAGTAAACGCCATTCATCTGCTTGCCGAAATCGAAGCTGCTGCGCCAGGTATTGTCGAGAAGCACGCCGAGAGTGCGTCCCGCGCGCATGGTCATAAAAAATGGAATGCTTTTGTAGATCGGATCGGTCGACTCCTGAAAATTATAAGCATCCGTGTTCCACAGGGTGAACGCCTGGTCTCGGCGATCGAGCGGGCCCACTTTGTCGCCTAGTCCAAAGTAGTGCTCGTCTGCCGGCATCTGCTTATAAATACGAAACGAATTGCCGTGGAACTCCACCGGCCACCCAACAGCATCTTCTTGCAGAATATTTCCATCCAGATCAGTCACGACAAGTCGCAGGGTTGCACGTTCAATATGGACCCGTAGGCGTTTCGTGCGAAAGCCAACCGCTGAATTGGTGTTCTCGGAAGTCACACTTACATACTGCTGACGGGCTGAAGATAAAACTGCCCACGAAGCGTCTTCGGGCAGGACTCCATCGCGTGCGATGCGGACCCGGATTACATCATCGCGCAGGGCTATCACCTGAATGATGGCTTTTCCGCTCTGGACCTCTATGCCGTTCGGCAGATCTCTTTGGCTCGAAAATGTATTCAACTGCACCAGTGTCGGGGTTATCTTCGGCGTCGCGACCAGACATTTTGTCGTTGTGGCGCAAAGAGTCAGAGAAAAAAAGAAGAAGAGAACAGCGCCCCAGCGGGTACGCGCGATCGTTGTTCGCATGTGGAGTTTGATTTTAAATGACGAGAGTAGTTGTGAAATGGTGGGCAGTGCAGGACTCGAACCTGCGGCCTTCTCGGTGTAAGCGAGACGCTCTAACCAACTGAGCTAACCGCCCCAGGAGCTGTCAGCCATCGGCTGTCAGCAAAGCCGAAATTATCTTTTTCGGAAGGGCTGCCTGCAGTATAGGGTTCGTCGCAAACGGCGGTCAAACCTTCCCACAACATGAGTCCTCCAGCACATGCCTACTTCATCGCCCAAAACGCCGCACTTCTGCGTGAGCTCATCCTTGCTGCTCATCTGCAATCCGAGCTCCAATCCGACCAGGTTGACCGTCCACGATTGCGCCTGCATTCCCTGCTAAACTCGCTTGTTGCGACATCTCATTGTCAACGCGGACGACTTCGGGCTCACCTCAGGTGTGAACCGAGGGATTATCGAAGCGCACACGCATGGCATTGTGACCTCCACCACGCTGATGGCCTGCGGCGCGAAATTTCAGGACGCCGTGAAGCTGGCGTCGCAAAGGCCCGAGCTCAGCGTCGGTTGCCATGTGCTGCTAGTCGATACCTTTCCCCTCTTGGATATTCAGCAGGTCTCAAGCTTGGCGATCGCCAATTCTGGCAATGCAAGATTCCGTGACAGCCTGCTACATTTCGCGTGTCTGGCAGCAGCCCGGCGTCTCAATGAAGATGAGGTCGAAGCCGAGATCACGGCACAAATTCGCAAACTGCAAACTCTCGGCATCCAGGTTTCACACCTCGACTCTCATAAACACACCCACATGTCTCCGGTAGTGTTCAAGCCAATGTTGCGCGCGGCGAAGAAATGTTCGTCAGGCATTGAACGAAGCTGGCATGATGACGCCCGACGGCTGCGTCGGCATCATTGCCACCGGCGGCCTGACCCTGCAAACATTTCGGCATCTGATTGAAAACCTGCCCGAGGGCACATGGGAGTTCGTCACCCATCCCGGCTACAACGACGCCGAATTGAACAATGTTAATACCCGTCTGCGGCACTCACGAGAAAATGAGCTATCTATTTTGACCTCGTCCGAGGTCAAAGAACTGCTTCGGCGTGAGCAGATCGAATTGATCTCTTACCGCGAATTCGTCACAACCCGCCAAGTTTCACCGGAAGTACTATCACCTTCGGCTGGCGCGAAGTGACTGATGGTTACTTACGAGACTTTTTCAGCGCAGATATGATTGTGCAACGTTATGGAAAAACGCCCAGAATCCAGGGTTATGACCGATATCCCGGTACGCGTTTGGGGCATGGATGCTGACGGCAAGCCTTTTTTTCAAAGCGGCCTGGCGGCGAGCCTGAGTAGTGAAGGCGCCCAACTCACACACCTGCATCATTGCCTGAGGGTTGGCGAAA
>QHZX01000489.1:0-3605 GCA_003224835.1 Acidobacteriota bacterium
TGGCGGACCTGCCGATATTTACGGCGCTCACCTCGACATCACCATGCCGCATGGTTCGGCCTTCAACGTGACGGGTGGCGAACTCGGTTTGTTTCCAAACGCCTTACAGCCTTGGCATAACAAATTTCAAATCGGGGATGTTCCAGATTCAGGCTGCACGCTGCTTTTAGCATTTGTCGCTGTTGTGCTGCTCTTTAGTCTTGACGCCGCGATGCGGCGATGCCCCCAGTCGCACCGTCAGCCTCGGCCTTGAGAGAGTACCGCTGACACTTCCCAAGGCGACAAACGGTCGAAAGCATTCGGGATTGGTCACCTGCGGTTTTGCTATTGTTTTACTTCTGGTTCGCTGCGGGCCTGTAGCTGAGTAGTTACGGGGGGACTCATAATCTAATTTCTTACCCAGCCTCTCACTCGAATCGTCGCCTGAACAGCGCGCGAACAGCAGCGATTTAGCGACCATCTGAGACGTCATAACGTCATGCTCTCAACGGCTCGCGTACGACGAAATGGAAATCGCGGATACTAGCGAATTCTCTGAATTTGGCCGAAAATCCGTTTAGTAGGCCTACGAGTGCGCCCTAATTTACCGCATACACCTCGACCAGTCCTACTCCGCTAGCGTCATTCTTGCCGGTTACAACAATCGTGTAATTACCCGGCGGCAGCGCCCTCACTAACGCTGATTCCGCGTCGTAACTCGGCTGCATCCGCATTGCTCTGAGTTCCGTTTCTTGGGTGTCTTTCCAATCGTCGTTGGCCGCGATTCGATTTCCATTTCCGTCATATACGGCGAGTGTGGGATCCTGAAGCGGGCTAGCAATACCATAACCGGTGAGGGATGGCCCAATGGCGCGTACCACAACCCTTAGGTTCGTGATGCTGTTTTGCTGACCGACAATGACGCCACCGATCAGAACATCGTCTCCCGCTCCCACCCATCCTCGCGTGGAAGTGTTGAGGACCGTGGAACCAGGGCCCTTGTCGAGGTCGTAGATTTCGAGCAGCGCAACTCCGGTCGTGTTGTTCGCGCCACGAAGCACGGCCGTGTAGGGGACACCGGCCTGATCGCACGGCAACTTCATCAAAATTACAGACTCATTTGCCGACTGCGGCGCGAGACCGGTGTCGATAATCTCTTGCTGGTTGGCATTGTCGGCCCAATTGTCGTTAGCTGCAATTATTGCTCCTTTACCATCATGTAACTCCAGCACCGGGTCTGCTAGCGCAGCACTGATCCCGTTCGGGCTCAGCGAAGGTCCAATCGCGCGAATCATCACTCGCTTTGTCGGCGCGCCGAGAACGATAAATCCTTCGACCGCTACTTCGTCGCCGGTCCCTACTCGGACTCTTCCCGAGGCATTCGCGAGTCGGCTTGCGTTCGAATTAGGCATGAATTGCGCTCTGAATTGCAACCGGCTGGATGGCCAAATGGTATTCGCTGATGGTGCGGTATCCTGTACCCCCGTCGTGGTGAGAACATATGATTGGCCTTCTTTCAGCGGAGAGACGGTCAGAATTACTGTGTCTGGCTCTTGGCTGACCCTCGCTTTCGACACGATTACACCTTGATCTAAAGAATAGTTGGAGACACGAGCGTTTCTAGCGGGCTGGCAATCCACTGGCGCAGGACAGCCATGGCCGCTTCATGCACAACATTCTTTGCCAAAGGTGGCATTTTGAGAGGTCCAAGCGTGTTGTCGCGCTGGTAAAGTTGGGATCCAGCCAGATCGCGGAACTTCACATACGTGTTAAGGAGGTTTTGTTTATTCAGCGGCGTATAAAAGCGGGCATCATACTGGGGACAAAACCCCCCCGGTCGATGACATTGTGAGCAGTTGGAATCGATCCACGATCTCATTCGGTGTTGAATAGTCGCCACCGGATTGGTGATGGATACCGACTTAAGATAACTGGCAATGCTCGCCTCGTTCGGAGTTGGATCAAGCATTCCGAGATGAGCCCAGGTGCGCAGCTGATTGTCAGCTCGTCCCGTGCTTGGATAGATGAAATCGCCGTTTAACTGGTGTGTTTTTACTCCGAGTACATATTTCGCCGGTTGGTTATGACAGAACAGGCAATCGTCACGGCTAGGATAAGACCACGTTTGCACTCGTGTCTGACCGGAAGGAGTCGTGATGGCGATCTGTTCGTCCAAACCACCCGGCAGCAAATCCGCGTCACTGTTGTCCGAGCGCCATTTGTAAGTTATCCCGTAGACGGCCCCGCTCGTCTCGCGTACTAACAATCGGGTTTCCAGCCGCTTCTTTTCTCCAGTCAACTCATTCGTTGTCAGTTCAAAGTGTTTTATGAAAACTGTTCCGTTCGGAAACGCCCACTCGCCCCTTGGAGTGAATCTGATCTGCTCATCGGCTGTGTACGGCGGACCATCATTAGGCACTGCGATCCAACGGCTCTTAATGGCGCCATCCGACCATAACGGCGAATTAACGGTGAATGGAATCACGCCAGTCGCCGGAGTGAGTTTACGGACATCGCTGAAGGCGCCGGTGGCCGAGAGTAAAGCGGGAAACTCAGGCGTGCCCGCCGTAGCGGGCATTACATTGTTCAAGAAAGGACCAATAGGCTCTCTTGAATCCAGACCGTAAGGCTGCTGTGCCAACACCGTGCGACAGATCAGGGTTATTGAGAGTGAACTTGCCCGCAACCAGAAATGCCGCGTCGCCAACTTCCACATGCCCAGCGAAGCCGCCTACTGCAAGGTGTAGACTTCGAACAGCGCTACGCCCGTCGTGCTGTTCACTCCTCGGACGATAACTGTGTAGTTGCCTGCGTTTAAGATCCGAAGTATGGCCGATTCAAGATCATTCGGGGGCTGCAATCCGGTCGCCATAATGGCTATCTGATTAGTGCTTTTCCAGTTATCGTTGGAATCGATCAGATTGCCGTTCACATCGCGAAGTTCGAGCGTCGGATTTGCCAGAGCGCCGGTGACTCCAAAACCGGTCAGCGTAGGTCCAAGGACGCGCACCAGCACCTTTTGCGTGGCAGAACCTTGGACGATAAATCCGCCGATCATTACCTGATTGCCAGCCGCAACAAAACCGCGGGTGGAGATGTTACTCAGGACAGCGCCAGCTGCGGTATCGAGGTCGTAAACTTCCCCCAATGCAACGCCGGTGGTGCTGTTTACGCCACTGATAACGGCGGTGTACTTCCCCGGAGCAAGCGAAGTAAGAATGGCTGATTCCAGATTATTCGGCGGACGCAGATTTGCAGGGATCAATTGAGCGTTCGCCGCGCTCCCCCAGTCGTTGTTAGAAGTGATGATTGCGCCTGCACTGTTATGCAATTCCAAGAAAGGGTTTGCGAGCGCATCGGCAATTCCAAAGCTGCTTAACGTTGGACCAAGGGTCCGCACGAGAATCGATTTATTTCCGCTCCCAGCGATAATAAAACCGCTGATAAGAACGTTATTGCCCGTTTGGACCAAGGCACGCGTCGAAATATTCGACAGCTTAGCCGAAGCACTAGCAACAACCGTCACCGTTCCCTTCATAAGTATCGGGTGCACAGTGCAAAAATAAGGAAATGTCCCTGCCGCCGGAAAGGTATGCGAAAACGTAAAAGTGTTGCTCTGGTGGACA
>QHZX01000489.1:3737-5842 GCA_003224835.1 Acidobacteriota bacterium
ACCGCGGACCCACCGCAGAGCTGCCAAAGCAGCAAATAAATTCATGACGATTTTTAGTCCAGTTTTGCTCAGCCTTGTTCTAGTTAAGTAAAGATCATGCATGGATTGTTGCCTGGAGCGTTTATGTCTCGTTGAATGGTGAGTCGCTTACATGTTCGTTTTCCTTCGTAGGACAGATTCATTCATTGTGAACGTGCCACGTTCACGGTATCCCTGCGGAAAGAGAGTCAGGGTTGCCTCCGTTAAAAGTCCCTCGACGGACTCAGCGCACTGCTGAGATTTGTCTGGATCATGGCTTTTTGTAAAGACAAATCCGCAGCCATCCAGTCCCGCCTTCTTACGGTGAGAAGTCAACCGTACACGCGGTTTTACTGCGGTGCTTAACAAGTGCGGCGACTGGCTGAAAACCGTTATTTCTCACGACTCGGGAATGGTTAGCGAACGTCGACGCGTTTTCAGGCACGAAGCGGGCGGCTATTGAATTTTGCCAGAAGCGTGGGCCAATAGACGGCGGTGCGGGCAGGCTTCTCCAAACCGTTGTCGTGCACATTCCCGACAACGCCGATAATTTCGCGCCAATCATCAACCGCCGCGATTCGAATGCGTTTGCCCAGCGCTTCGGTCGGCGTGCGCCAGTATTCGCGCGCGAAATCTTCGGAAATGGTCGCCACCGAGAGTTTGTTGTAGGTATCATCCCAAGTGAGATCACGCCCAGCGATGAGTGGTATACCCAAAGTTTGAAAATATTGGGGTGAGATAAACAGAAGATGCCGCAACGGCGGAACCGTTCCTGGGGCATACTCCCGGTCTGCGGCGAAGACGTTATCGAGCCGGTTATCTCCATCCATTGGGACGGCAGTGGAGAAACCGACAGAAGAGACGTCGGGAATGGCAGCGAGCTTATCTTGAATTTGCTGCTCGATACGCGGCACGTTGACATCGTCAGGCACATCGGAATTCGAAATTGAAATGCGAAACGTTTGAATTTCAGCCGGGCGTTCGAATCCGGGATTGGTCCGCGTCAAAACGCGAAAGGTGCGAACCATCAGTCCTGAACAAATCAATAGAACAAGAGCGAGGGCCACTTGCATGGTCACAAGAAGGTTGCGGGCGCGGTGGCGCTCGCGGCTGACCCCGATGGTGCGGCTCCCTTCGGAAAGACTCGCGCGAACACCAGCGTGTTTGAGAACTGGAATCAGCCCGAACAACAAAATTGTGAAAAGCGTGATGCCGAGAGTGAATATAAGAACGCGCGAATTGATGCCAATGTCGGTGATGCGTGGCAGTCCGGACGGTGCAAAGGCGACGAGAAAACGTAGCGCAACAGTAGCCAGTCCGAGACCAGCGATGATTCCGAGCAGGCCGATGATGGAACTTTCAACGAGCAATTGCAGCGCAATGTGTTTTCGAGTGGCGCCGAGTGCGGCGCGCAGAGCAAGTTCGTGCTGGCGCCCTTCCGTCCGGACCAGCAACAGATTAGCAACGTTGGCGCACGCGATGAGCAGAACCATTCCGATTCCACCCATGAGGATCCAAAGAAGCGTGCCGACATTGCCGACAACATCTTGCTTCAGCGATAGAATGTTCGGAGCGATGCGCGCCTTCTCCAGAAAATCGCGACTGACGCCGGCTGGAGGTGAAAAGGAACGCAGGGTGATGGGAATCATTCGCGCGATGTCGGCAGTGGCTTGGGCGAGATTGCTTTCGGCGTTAAGACGCGCGATGCCAAAGTAACTGAAGTTTCCCAGGCGGATTGCATTGCGATCCAATTGCAGCGGAAGGATCACGGCCAAATCCTGCAGATCGAGAAACCGGAAATTGCGGGGCATCACACCGATGATCTCGCGTGCCATTCCATCTACCACGATCGTTTTCCCCACCGCGCCAGGATCGGCGCTGAATTTGCGCTGCCAGTATTCGTAAGTCAGGATCGCAGTCAGCGGCGCCCCAGGAGAATCGTCGGAGCGGGAAAAAATGCGTCCAAGCATCGCGGGTACGTTTAAGACTGAAAGAGCGCCATCACTCACATTCAGCGCGTGGACACGTTCCGGCTCCGCGAAGCCGGTGATGTTAACGTCCCGGTCGCTATCGGTCTCTAGGTAAAT
>QHZX01000490.1 GCA_003224835.1 Acidobacteriota bacterium
GAAGGTTAAAGGAACATTGGGATGGATGCCCAAAGTCACTATGAGGGAGAGTCTGAGCCGCTATTTCGAGAGCTGTCTGACGGGAGAGCACGATGCTTAAGGTTGCAATCGTGGGCTGCGGAAAGGTCGCGGATGATCATGTGCTGCAGATCCAGAGAATCCCGGGTTGCAGTATTGTTGGGGTATGTGACCGCGAGCGCCTGATGGCTCGCCAGCTGTGCGAACGGTTCTACATTGCGGAATACTTCGACGATGTGACTGAAATGCTGCGAGTTGCGCAGCCAGACGTTGTACACGTGACTACTCCCCCACAATCCCATTCCGCGATCGCGAAGCTATGCCTTGAGCATGGTTGCCACGTTTATGTCGAAAAGCCATTCTCGTTGGATGCAAAGGAAGCTCGGGAGTTAATTGCTTTAGCGAATGAGAGGGGACTCAAGATCACGGCCGGTCACGACGATCAGTTTAGCCATGTGGGCCTGCGAATGCGGGCCCTTGTGCAAAGCGGGTACCTCGGCGAGGCGCCGCTCCATATCGAGAGTCATTATTGTTACCAGCTAGGCGCTGACGCATATGCTGGAGCACTGTTAGGTGACAAGAGACACTGGGTTCGAAGCCTCCCGGGTAAGCTCCTGCACAATATAATCAGCCACGGTATTGCGCGCATTGCCGAATTTTTTACATGTGACGACCCAATGGTCATTGCACAGGGCTTTACTAGTCCCTATCTTTTAAGCATCGGAGAAAACGAGATCATCGACGAACTGCGCGTCATCATTACAGACAAACAGCGCACTACAGCATACTTTACCTTTTCGTCGCAAATTCGCCCAGCACTCCACCAACTACGTCTTTACGGATCGTTAAATGGTCTTATTCTTGACCAAGACAATGAAACACTTTTGAAACTTCGTGGTGGAAGATACGTAAGTTATGCTGAAAAATTCATTCCACCGGGCGAACTTGCGGGCCAATACCTCCGCAACTTGCTTGGCAACGCAAGGAGGTTCCTCAAAAATGATTTTCACGCGAAATCGGGTATGAAGTACCTGATCCAGGCATTCTACCGTGCGATCGTCGACGGCGGTCCACTTCCGATTCCATATCGAGAGATTATTCTAACCGGAACCATCATGGATGCGATCTTCTCACAACTTGCAATGCAACAATCGGTAATCCGCAAGGCTGTCAATTCGCAGCAAGAGCGGTCATGGATTTACACCTAGCGACCTCGAGAGGGAAGTCGGTTGACCTCCATCTGTTTGCTTGCCCGACAGCCTGTCGTCAATTGCGCGGCCTACATCAGGTTACAGCAAGCGAGTGTTTAAGCGGCACAACGGTTTCGTACACAATGAATTAGAGGAGGAGTCATTCACAAACCGGGTGTTCTAGAGTTCATGGGTAATGTGCGATTTGGGCGTGAACTAACGAGTCTTGACGCCGCTTTGGCACTGATAGACCATAAGGTTGCGGTCGCAGTTCCTTCGGAGTCGTCGGGTGCAGTCGCATTCTCAGTCGCGCTTCGCAGGGTCCGTGAGCACGAGATTGGTTGCCCCGTAGCCGACTGCGAATGGATGGATACAACCCGGTCGCTGCGGAGTGGAGGTGGGTCAAATCATGAGAAACAGGGTTCTAATTGGCTTCCTCTTGATGTTCGCAGCAGTTGCCCAAGCCGCTACGGTCAGTGTAGGGCCATCTGATTGTTCCTCCTCCGCAGTGAATTCTGCGATTTCGTCGGCCTCCGATGGTGATACCGTGCTGCTCACTTGCACAGGAACAACCTCTTGGACGTCAACCGTGACAATACCGTCCAGCAAAGGCATTACCCTCCAAGTTCAGAACGGCACCAATGGAACTTGGAATGGCGGGCACACGGCCAGAACAGGCGTCAATTTTCCTCTCAAGATCGTGGTGTCCAGCGGCGCGACCGGCATCGTGATTGTCGCCAATGTGAACAAGTCTCTAGTTCGCGTAAGTGGGTTCGACTTCCAAAACTCCGGTACATCTGATCCGTTCTTTAAGGTGGGAGGCTGCGGGAACGGAACTGCGAATCTTGGAGCATTCCGAATTGACAACAATTACTTTGATACGATTTCCGCAGTGGAGAATGTGGCGATTTGGTCAGGCCAAGCCGGAGGCTGCCAAGGGCAGCTCTGGGGATTGATCGACAATAATACGTTCCACAACGTTTATCGCGCCAGTGACACCAGTTACGGACCATGTTGGGGGTGCAACGGGTGGACCGACAATGATTTCGCATACGGAAGTGAGCATGAAGTTTTTATTGAAGACAATCTGTTCGAGCAGACCGCCGATGCGCCAGGCCACATCCGGCACTACATCTCGTCAGAGTTAGGCGCCCGTTACGTCTCGCGCTACAACACCTTCATCAACAACTTTCCTGATTCGAACGCCGACCTGCACGATGCCCACGGCGTGTGTTTAGTTGCGAGCAATGGAGCAGGGGCGAGGGGAGGGGAAGTTTACCACAACACGATCGTGGGTACGGGCTACGACCGTGGAACACAACTTCGCGGTGGAAGCTGGCTAGTTTACGACAACACGATCACGTCTGGTGCAGGAGATGAGATTCAATTCGATGAGTACCGAGCTGGCGACTCTTCCATGTACGGCCAGTGCTCAAGTACCGGCAATTTGGTTTTGATGCCGCCTTGGCCTGTCCCATCAGGTGCCGCATGGAGCGCCAGCGCGGCTTGGAAAAGTCAGGCAGCAACCGGCGGCAGCGATTACCAGCTCCCGATGCAGATTTTCAACACCTATGTGTGGAACAATCGAAGTCCCGGCGGAAGCGTGATCATGCCCGCAGTTGATTC
>QHZX01000032.1 GCA_003224835.1 Acidobacteriota bacterium
TTGCACAGATTATTGGTCCAACGGGCGGGTATTTAATCGCGTACCCTTTCGTTGCCGGCCTGACGGGATACATTTTTGAGCACAGCAAACGGACGTTCACTCGTGCGCTTTTTGCATGCATTGCCGGGGAAGTCCTGCTGTTCGCTTGCGGCATCTCCCGTCTTTATGCGCTGACGAATTCGTTGGCTCGCGCTCTTAGCTTCGGGCTTTACTGGTTTATTTTTGCTGAAGCTATCAAGATAATGCTTGCCGCAGGAGCGGTCCGGACCTGGCAAGCCGTCTCTACGCGAGACTGATCCAAGCCCAACATTTCGGAGAAAAATAAGTGTCCAGCCTTACGGCGGTTAGCGCGCGTGAAATCACCATCGCTCATAGTCCCGATTCCGATGACGCATTCATGTTCTATGGTCTGGCGACTAATAAAGTTCAGGTCCCCGGCCTGCGATTCACGCACACACTATCTGATATTCAAAGCCTGAATCAAAAAGCAAAAGAAGGCGACGGCGTCTACGACGTTACGGCAATTTCTTTTCATGCCTATCCTTATTTGCAGAAGAATTATGTGCTGATGAGCTGCGGCGGCAGCGTGGGCGAAGGGTATGGGCCCATGATCGTTGCGCCGCGGTCGTTTTCAGAAAATGAGATTAAGCAAAAGAAGATCGCAGTTCCCGGTAAACTCACGACTGCATATTTGGCGTTGAAGTTGTTTGCTCCGGAGATTGAAACCGAAGTTGTTCCCTTCGACCAAATCATTCCTCAGGTGCTGGAAGGAAAATACGAAGCCGGTTTGATTATTCATGAAGGTCAACTCACCTATGACCGATCTGGACTGTACCGGATTGTAGATTTGGGCAGATGGTGGATGCAGACAACCACACTTCCTTTGCCGCTCGGTGGCAATGCGATCCGCCGTAGCCTGGGCCCTGAGCTGATTTCTATGGTATCCGGCGCCATACACGACAGTATTCAATACGCTCTCGAACATCGCGAGCAAGCTCTTCAGTATGCAATGCAGTTCGCCAGGGATTTGGATCCTGGGATGGCTGATCGCTTCGTCGGCATGTATGTGAACGAGCGCACGCTGGATTACGGCCCAGACGGGAAAGAAGCCATTCAGCGCCTGCTCGAGATGGGGTACCGCGAAGGAATTATTTCAGTTGAGCCGCAAGTAGAATTTGCCGCTTAAAGGCGACCCAGCGGTAGGAATTTTCATGGGACGCAATCATCCTCAAACCCTGCTGATTGACGCCGACGACACTCTCTGGGAAAACAATATTTATTTCGAGCGGGCGATCGCGGATTTCATTTCGTTTTTAAATCATCGCGAGCGATCCCCAGCTGAAATACGCGAAATTCTGAACGATGTTGAACGCGAGTGTATCGTCACGCATGGTTACGGTTTACCGAGCTTTACGCGTTCTCTGGTTAGGACATTCGAGCGACTTTCGGTCGAACCGATTACGCCCGCGCTACACGAGACGATCCACGGATTTGCCCGAACCATTGCCGAGCAGCCGGTGCAAATCCTTCCGCACGTTCGCGAGACCCTCGACTACCTGGGCGCGCGTCATAGTCTGATTCTGGTGACCAAAGGAAATTTCCCTGAACAGTCGGGAAAAGTAGCGAGATCGGGATTGAAGGATTTTTTTCGCACGGTCGAGATTGTGGCCGAAAAAAATGTTCCTGTGTACCAGACGATCGTGAGCCATCACCAGCTCACGCCCGGGCAAACTTGGATGGTTGGGAATAGCCCGAAGTCAGATATCAATCCGGCACTTGGCGCTGGACTGAACGCGGTATTCGTGCCTCACGACGACACGTGGGTGCTGGAACATGAAGAATTGGCTGAAGCAAAACCTCCCACGCAGTTGCTGGTCTTGGCGAAATTTGCGGAGTTAACGAACCACTTTTAGAGAAGCTCAGGAGTGGGCGACGGCGTGAGGCTGAATGGCTGACTTGACAGCTGAGAGCTAAACGCCGACTACGAATTTTCTTCCGCCACATATGCGATCTGGTGCTTGAAGATAAATAAATTCGGCTTGCCCTCGCGCGTCAGACGCAGCATGTTGCGATCGTAATATTCAATCCAGCCACTGACCACTTCTCCATCCACCAGCTTGATCGAGACCGGCTTCTTCTTTTCAACCAGCAATTTCAGGTGCGCGGCTTCCTCGTTGGTCGTTTCAGGCGGCGCGTGTTTGAGCTTCTGCGGGGAAGAGTCAGAGAACGGCATCAACTTAGAGTAGTCGACAGAGCAACTCATTTCCAACAAAATCAATTTCAAGCAAAAACCCTGGCGCTCGGGGCGGCACGGTTAGTAGTTGTGGCTAACGGTTAGAAGTCGACTTTCAGACCAAATTCAAACTGTCTCGGGGCACCTGACGCGTAAGTCCCGGACCCGAAAGTCGCGCGGAATGGGAGAATGTTCTGCCGGGTAACGCCGCCCACAACGTTTGATGCTAGTAGTCCAGTTGTCGGATCAGGAGTCAACTGTGCCAATGGCACGTTTCCACCCAGGAATGAATTGGCAAAGTTGAAAATATTGAACATGCTGACGCTGGGCTCCACGCTGAAACGCTCACCAATTTTGATTGGCCAAGTGGCTTTGAGAGTCAAATCCTTCAGCCAGCCGAAATCAACAGCCCCAGGAGCAACCGACGGGAGCTGAGGCATAACCCACCCGAGTGCGGTCATATCGGCACTAGTCATGACAGCGTTGTTCACCAGCTGATTGCCCGCTGGCGTAAGAGTCCCAGCGTATTTGCTGTTATACGTATTAATAATTTGTTGCAGGTTGCCGGCATTAGTTCCACGTTGGAATTGGCCGATCTGAGTTCCAGGGAGAGGCTCACCGGGGCTGTTTGACTGCAGTCCAGAACCCACCCAATCAGTGGCAAAAATCTCACCGCCAGAGGTCAGTTGCGGCAGAATCAAGCTCCGCGAAAGGGCGCTGTAGAAGTGACCGGTCAAACTCAGCCTCGTATACCACGGTAAATCGAATGTTCCCCCGAACGAAACCTGGTGCTTTCGGTCTAGTCCGTTTGGGCCCGTAAATCGAGTCGGATTGTCATTGTCCAGTGCTGCGTTTACGAAGTCCTGGTCCACGACTTGGCTTGTGAACTTCGAGAACGCGTAGGAAAACTGGAAATTAGCAGCTTTCAGTCCACGCATTGGATTAGCAACCTTCTGAACAAGTTTTAACTGCAGCCCGCTGTACACCGAGCGGCCGACGGGGAAGAGCATATCCAGTGTGCCGACAGTCCCACTGTTTCCGCTAACCGGGTTTACCCCGGGGAATGCGAAGTTGCAAGTAATCGGGTTGCAGGTCGCGCCGCCGGCTCCCTGAATTATCGAATCTAAGCCATACATAGAATATGTACTTTGGGCACCTGCCTGACTGCCGTTGTGCGTGATCATACAGGTAGCCTGGCCTAGTCCTGTAGGACATCCGCTAGCTCCCTGGGCAGCATCTCGTGCGGCGATTGCATTGGCGAGTTTGAGCGACCGAGCCGCTCCACTGTGATTTGGGTCGACGACGATCAAAAAATGCTCTCCGATGTTCCGAATGTAATCCGCGCTCAACACCAATCCTGGACGAATCTCGTGTTGAAAGCCGAGATTTACTTGCCAGGAACGAGGCGTGCGGTAGCCGGGATAGAACAGATCGAAGCCGTTCGCGGTGGCGGCATTCAGAGCGGTGCCCACGAAATTCGAGTTAGGTTGCGGAGTTGGCGGGTGCGCCGCTGCCGCAGCTTTGAAGGCCGCGCTTAAACCCAGAATCCCGGGTGCTGCCTGCGCAATATCGAAGCCCGATCCTGAGCAAAACTGGGGAACGACACCGCCTGCACCGTCCGATACACCTGAACCTCCCGGAAAAGCCGAATTTGGTGCGATTGCTGTCCCAATCGGGCCGGGATCGCTGGGCCAAGGGAACGATTCTGCTGCTCCGGCAAAACACACTAGCGGGGTTGCTGCGAAAGTACCTTTTGCCGAGCGCGCCGGACTGTCAAAGAAGACGTTGTTCCAGACAGAGTTCTCGTAGAACAAACCACCTCCGCCCCGGATCACGGTTTTTCCATTGCCACCTGTGTCCCACGCAAATCCGACCTGCGGTCCAAAGTTCGTCCCGGGAGTCCTTACTCTGTTGCCCAATCCCGGGCCCCACATATTGAGTTCAGGTAGGGGGCCAAGCCGGCTGTCTACTCTTCCAGTGTCATGGACGTAATGAAGGCCGTAGATCACCGTCAAATTGTGTTTCACTCTCCAGCCGTCACCCAGATAGGTTTCGAACCTGTTGTCGGGTCCAAGTCCGCCTCCCGGATAACCGAAAGCCGAGAAGGGTGTGGAGAAACCTATGCCGTTACCAAGAAAGACGTAATCGGCAGGATAGGACGTCGGATCGCTACTTGCACCGGGAGAAGTTGTTCCAACCTGGGGGAACGCAAAGAACCCCGCAAATCCTCCGCCCTGAATGTGATTGAAAGCCACACCATAACGAAGCACATGGTTACGAACTACCTTGCTGCCGTCGTATTTAATTTGATGATTGGACTGCAGCGTTGCTTGGGGAGCAAGCAAATTTGGTCCACCACAGTAGGAACCGCCTCCGCTGAGTACGCAGGATCCGACCACCGGTGCTCCTATGTTGATGCCCAACCCGGGAATGGGATTGTTGACTCCCAGTGGTGGTTCTCCGTCAATAATTGAGTTTCGGAATTCGAGAAGTGAAAAACGGACACTGTGGGTATAGCTGCCGCTATTGAAATCTAACCCGACAGTATGCGAAGGAGTGTGGTTGAAATTCTTGAAGCCTTGAGTCGAACTCGCCGTGCCGAACAAGCCAATCTGGCTGTTCTGGTCGAAGTTGAAACGATAAAACAAGTGCGCCGAACCGCGGATCTGCCAATCCAACCTTCCGTCAACCTGCGTCTCACGGAAGGGTTTGCCCAAGGTCGTGTTCAGTGTGTCAAAGGGAGCCGTAAAGGGTTCAGCCGCAGCGATGTCCTGTTTGGCCCGCTCAGCATCGACGAACCAGAACAGCTTGTCCTTTATGAAATAACCGCCAAGACGGCCACCGAACTGTTCGCGCTGGAATGGAGGTGGAGTATTACCCGGCAGCGCGGCTGCTGTCTGATTGCCTCGGAATAATCCGAAGGCTTCGCCATGTATCCCATTGGTGCCTGAGCGCGTCGTAAGATTCACCGCTCCGGAAGAGGTAAGTTCAGTCGAAAGGTCAAGGTTCGATTGCTCTAAGGAAAATTCTTCAATAGCGCTCGCTGGGATATTTTGCGTTGTCGTTCCCACGGTTTCGTCGCTTATATCCACGCCATCTATTTCAATTCTCGCAGTGCGGCCGAAACGTCCCTGAAAAGAGATCGAAGAGAACCCGTTCTTCGTAGGATCGAACGTGCTGCCTTCCTGAATTTGAACCCCGGGCTCCAACTGTGCCAGATCAAGGAAATTTCGACCGTTCATAGGCAGGTTATCGATCTGCTCTGCAGTCAACACACCTTGGACAATCGCTTGCTCCGTGTTTACTGCTACAGTCGCTCCTTGTACCTCCACCGTCTCGGAGCTTTGTCCCACGGACAAACCAAAATTGCCATTTGCAGTTACGCCGACTTGGACTGTGATAGTTTGTTCAGCCGACTTAAACCCAGAAGCTTGAACCTTTACAACATAACGTCCGGGCGTTAGGGCACCAGATGTATACAAGCCCGACGCCGAGGTCTGGGTGGTGGCGCTCCGCCCTGTATCTTTGTTGGTGATCGTCACTTTAGCGCCACTGAGCACGGCTCCACTCGGATCCAACACAGTTCCCTGAATACTTCCGGTTGAAATCGTTGTCTGGGCTACAACTATCGGCGACAGCACAGCCAGGATTATTGTGGCCACCACAAAACGAACTGCAGAAAATGAGCGAACGTGTAGTTTCAGAAGACGACCTTTCGTTTGGGCGTAACGTCGTCCGACGCTTGGAGATTTTGACGTGGTACTTGCATTCAGGAAAGCATCCATCCTCTAACAGGAACCCGAAAGCACCCTGCGCACGAGCTACTAAGGTGGTCCCGACAGAGGGGATGGCTCGTGCGCGAAAGATTAGTTTGCATTCCAAACGCCACCAACGGCAGCAGAATTATACGTTTAAAATCATCTATATACATAAGCGCGATTCGAGTTCATTCACCCGGACTTGCTAATTCCATATGAAATCTGGAATTTTGTATTTTAAGAGACGTAAGTTTACAAATGAACTCCGGTCGCTCCTCTGGAAAACCGCCTATCCTCGATGCCGCGCAGCTGCGTTTTCGGTAATATAGCCAGCGCGTCGCGATCGCCGGAAGTTGCGGGTCTGCGCTGCGGTAGGACTTATGAAAGCACTAGTCAAAGCGAATAGCACCCGCGGTCTCTGGCTCGAAGATGTTCCTGAGCCTGAGCTTGGTATCAACGACGTTAAAGTTCGCGTGGTGCTAACCGGCATTTGCGGAACTGATCTGCATATATATGAATGGGACGATTGGGCCAGGTCGACCATTCCGGTGCCTATGGTCATCGGGCATGAATTTGTCGGAGAAATTGTAGCGGTCGGCGCGAATGTCTCCGATTTTCATCCTGGTGAGCTGGTCAGTGGAGAAGGCCACGTAACTTGCGGCCGTTGCCGCAATTGTCTGGCGGGCCGGCGTCACCTCTGCGCGCACACACAAGGGGTTGGCGTGAATCGCGCCGGCGCTTTTGCCGAGTACATTGTGTTGCCGATGTCGAACATCTGGCGGCACGATCACAAGATTAAACCGGAAATCGCCGCGATCTTCGACCCGTTTGGCAACGCGGTACATACGGCTCTTTCATTTTCGGTGCTTGGTGAAGACGTTCTGATCACCGGCGCTGGACCGATTGGAATCATGGCCGCCGCGGTGGTGCGCCATGCCGGGGCTCGTCACGTCGTGATCACTGACGTGAATGCTTATCGTCTGAGCCTCGCTGAAAAAGTAGGTGTCACGTTGGCGGTGAACCCGCAAGTTACGCCACTGAAAGAAGTGCAAAAGAAACTCGGAATGCAGGAAGGATTCGATGTGGGGCTGGAGATGTCAGGAAACGCGGCTGCATTTCGCGAGATGCTGCAGAACATGAGCCATGGCGCGAAGATTGCCATGCTGGGCATTCCCGCTTCGGAGATGTCCATTGACTGGCACCAGGTGATCTTCAGCATGCTGACGATCAAAGGCATTTACGGTCGCGAGATGTATGAAACCTGGTACAAGATGACCATGATGCTCGAATGCGGGCTGGATATTTCACCGCTGATCACGCACCAGTTCTCTTATCGTGACTTCGAAAAAGGTTTCGATGCGATGCGTTCAGGCAATTGCGGTAAAGTGCTACTCGATTGGCGGGAGCTCAAGTGAAACTCCGGGCAGGAAGAGCTGCGTTAACATTCTTACGTGAACGGTTTGAATCCTCCTGAGGGCGTGCCGTCCTCTGCGGAAGGTATGCTCCCGGCGAAGTCCATCGCGGAAATTCCCACAGCGGTGAGCACACTCAGCTGGTTGCGGACACCGCTGCAGCTCGCACGAAAGAAACTTCAGCAGCGCGAGGACCAGGTATTTCTGGCGCTAGCATTGGTCATAGGCGCGCTCACCGGTCTAGCCGTGGTGGCGTTCATCTTGCTTACCGAGCGCATGGGTATGCGCATCTACCCACCCGGCAGCGCAGCCTGGCGCCGAGTTTCATTTCCAATCGCCGGGTCACTCATCATCGGATATTTGCTATACCGCTATTTTCCTTATGCTCGTGGCAGTGGAGTGCCACAAACCAAGGCTGCACTCTATGCCCAAGAAGGCCGAATTCTTCTGCGGACAGTTCTTGGGAAATTCTTTTGTACGTCCGCAACCCTTGCCAGCGGAATCCCGCTGGGGCGTGAGGGACCGTCGGTCCAGGTCGGGGCGGGCATTGCATCAGTACTGGGACGACGGTTGGGCTTGAGTCAGGAAAAGGTGAAGGCGCTGATTCCGGTAGGCGCGGCGGCGGCTATTGCTGCAGCATTCAATACGCCGCTGGCGGCTGTACTGTTTGCACTCGAAGAAATTGTGGGAGACTTGCACGCGCCGGTGCTTGGATCTGTGGTACTCGCATCTGCGACCTCGTGGAGCGTGCTGCGCCTGCTTTTGGGCAATAATCCCCTATTCAAAGTCCCGCAATACCAATTAGTACATCCGGCAGAATTCGCAATTTATGCGGTGCTCGGGGTAACCGGGGGCTTGGTTTCAGTGGCTTTCACCAAGTTTCTCTTAGCGATGCGTGCGCGCTTTCTTCGACTGCCGAAGAAGACAGCTTGGCTGCAACCTGCAGTCGGAGGTTTAGTGGTCGGGTTGTTGGGGTGGGCTGTGCCGCAAGTTCTTGGCGTCGGCTACGGCTACGTAGGCGATGCATTAAACGGAAAGATGGCACTCGAGTTGATGGCCTTACTGGTGGTGCTGAAGCTTATCGCAGTGACGACCAGCTACGCATCGGGAAATGCTGGCGGGATCTTTGGTCCGGCTCTGTTTATAGGCGCCATGCTCGGCGGCTCAGTCGGAACTTTGGCGCATCGTTTGTTCCCTGATTACACCGCGAGTCCAGGGGCCTACGCTTTGGTCGGCATGGGCACGGCGTTCGCTGGGATTGTGCGAGCGCCGATGACTTCCGTGCTGATGATTTTCGAGATGACCCAGGACTACGCTGTCATCGTGCCGCTGATGATCTCGAATCTCGTGAGCCTGTTCATTTCCTCGCGATTGCAGCGGACTCCGATCTATGAAGCTCTGGCGATTCAAGATGGTGTCCATCTTCCTTCTGCGGAGTCACCTTGGGAAATTCTTTTGTACGTCCGCAACCCTTGCCAGCGGAATCCCGCTGGGGCGTGAGGGACCGTCGGTCCAGGTCGGGGCGGGCATTGCATCAGTACTGGGACGACGGTTGGGCTTGAGTCAGGAAAAGGTGAAGGCGCTGATTCCGGTAGGCGCGGCGGCGGCTATTGCTGCAGCATTCAATACGCCGCTGGCGGCTGTACTGTTTGCACTCGAAGAAATTGTGGGAGACTTGCACGCGCCGGTGCTTGGATCTGTGGTACTCGCATCTGCGACCTCGTGGAGCGTGCTGCGCCTGCTTTTGGGCAATAATCCCCTATTCAAAGTCCCGCAATACCAATTAGTACATCCGGCAGAATTCGCAATTTATGCGGTGCTCGGGGTAACCGGGGGCTTGGTTTCAGTGGCTTTCACCAAGTTTCTCTTAGCGATGCGTGCGCGCTTTCTTCGACTGCCGAAGAAGACAGCTTGGCTGCAACCTGCAGTCGGAGGTTTAGTGGTCGGGTTGTTGGGGTGGGCTGTGCCGCAAGTTCTTGGCGTCGGCTACGGCTACGTAGGCGATGCATTAAACGGAAAGATGGCACTCGAGTTGATGGCCTTACTGGTGGTGCTGAAGCTTATCGCAGTGACGACCAGCTACGCATCGGGAAATGCCGGCGGGATCTTTGGTCCGGCTCTGTTTATAGGCGCCATGCTCGGCGGCTCAGTCGGAACTTTGGCGCATCGTTTGTTCCCTGATTACACCGCGAGTCCAGGGGCCTACGCTTTGGTCGGCATGGGCACGGCGTTCGCTGGGATTGTGCGAGCGCCGATGACTTCCGTGCTGATGATTTTCGAGATGACCCAGGACTACGCTGTCATCGTGCCGCTGATGATCTCGAATCTCGTGAGCCTGTTCATTTCCTCGCGATTGCAGCGGACTCCGATCTATGAAGCTCTGGCGATTCAAGATGGTGTCCATCTTCCTTCTGCGGAGTCACGCCAGATACGCATCCAGCGCCGGGCAGGGCGAATAATGCGTCCAGTCAGCGAGTCCCTGGACGCACAGCTTACCGTCGCGCAGGCCATGGTTCAAATCCAGGCGAGCAAGTTTCATAGCTGGGTGGTGGTAAATGAAAGCGGGGTCATAGGGGTCGTCAACCGGCTCACGCTGGAGCAGGAGGCTGCGCAAAATCCGGAAAAGGAACTGGGCAATATGGTTGATGGACTCATGTTTCCTCACGTCCATTCCGACCAAGGCATCAATGTTGCCTTGGAGCGGATGGGCGCAAACCACATCGATATCTTGCCTGTCGTGAATCGCGCCGACATTCACCGAATGGAAGGGGCCGTAACTCTGCGGGATGTTCTGAATTGTTACGGCATCAATTCGGGCGCATAGGATCGAGCGGTTTGCTTGTTTGTTGAGGTACCATTAAAGGTTGTTTGAGGCCCGCTCGCAGCCGAACGGCGCGCAACTCCACGAGGAGTTCTTCATATGGCGACCATTTCCCAAAGTAATCCTACAGTTCCCCTTACTAAAAACGAGCACCTGCTGCGTTGGGTGGAAAAAATGGCAGAACTGACCCGGCCTGCTCGTATTCACTGGGTGGATGGATCGCAGGAAGAATATGACCAGCTTTGCGAGGAGATGGTCGCCAGCGGCACTTTGATACGACTCAATCAGGACCTTTGGCCAGGATGCTTCCTCGCTCGCTCCGATAAGAGCGACGTCGCCCGCGTAGAAGAGCGCACGTTCATTTGCTCGCTTTCGAAAGACACAGCGGGTCCCACCAACAATTGGGAGAACCCTTACGAGATGCGACGCAAGCTGCGCGGACTGTTCCGCAATTCCATGAATGGCCGCACCATGTACGTGCTGCCTTTCAGCATGGGCCCGGTAGGATCGCCGATGTCGCAGATCGGGGTGCAGCTGACGGATTCCCCCTACGCGGTCGTCAACATGAGAATCATGGCGCGAATCGGTCTTCCAGTCTTCAAAGAGATCGATAAGGATTACAAGCGCGTGGTCCCTTGCCTGCACAGCGTCGGCGTGCCGCTTCAGCCGGGACAGAAAGATGTGCCTTGGCCTTGTAACAGCGAAAAATACATCGTGCATTTTCCTGAGGCGCGCGAAATATGGTCCTACGGCTCGGGATACGGCGGCAATGCCCTGCTCGGCAAGAAATGTTTTGCGCTGCGTATAGCGTCAGCCATGGCACGCGACGAAGGCTGGATGGCGGAGCACATGCTGATTGTCGGTGTCGAAGATCCTAACGGTCAAAAGACTTATGTCGCAGCTGCCTTCCCGAGTGCTTGCGGGAAGACAAATTTCGCGATGATGGTCCCGCCTGAGGAGTTCAAGGGGTGGAAGGTCTGGACCGTGGGTGACGATATAGCCTGGATAACGCCCGATGCAGAGGGTCGGCTGCGAGCTATTAATCCCGAAGCCGGATTCTTTGGCGTCGCGCCAGGCACTTCGGTGAAGACGAATCCTAACGCGATGGCCACGCTGGCCAAGAACACGATTTTTACCAACGTCGCGCTCACTCCTGAAGGTGGCGTTTGGTGGGAGGGCATGACCGAACAGGCTCCGGCAGAATGCGAAGACTGGCAAGGAAACTTGTGGACTCCGGAGATCGGGAAGAAGAGCGGCGTCAAAGCCGCGCATCCGAACGCACGTTTCACGGCGCCTGCCAGACAGTGCCCGACCATCGACGCGGCGTGGGAGGACCCGACAGGTGTTCCCATCAGCGCAATTATTTTCGGCGGCCGCCGCGCCGACACTATTCCCCTTGTGTATCAGGCATTCAACTGGAGCGCGGGCGTTTACGTGGGTGCCACGATGGGCTCAGAAATGACTGCTGCCGCAGCCGGCGTAGTTGGCAAGGTACGTCGCGATCCCATGGCCATGCTTCCCTTCTGTGGCTACCACATGGGTGATTATTTCCGGCACTGGATCAAGATGCAGCGCTCGCTAACTGTGACCCCGCGCATTTTCCACGTGAACTGGTTTCGCAAAGACAATAATGGAGAATTTTTCTGGCCCGGGTTCCGCCAGAATTTTCGCGTCCTGAAGTGGATCATTGATCGCGTGCACGGTCGCACCCGCACCAAAGAAACTCCGATCGGATGGACGCCATTTTACGAAGACATCGATTGGAAAGGCCTCGACTTCCCGCGTGACAAATTTGAAGAATTGCAGACAGTTGACCGTCCCGCGTGGAAGCGCGAAGTCATCTCGCATGAGGAGCTGTTCATTCTGCTGCACGCCCATCTGCCGCCGGAGATGATCTATGAGCGCGAGCTGCTGATCTGCAGATTGTGAAACTGTGTGGGAGTAGAAACACAACGAACGCGTGAGCAGTTAGTTGGCGACTTCACGGAGCTTGGCGAACGCTTCGCAGCTCTTGACCGGAACTACACGCGCGAGCAGCTGTTGTGGCGACCTGAGGCGGCCAAGGCTTGGTGTATGGCCGAGTGTGTTGAGCATGTCGCATTGGCAAATGCTGCTTACCTAGCGAAGATCCAGCCGGCGATTTCACGGGCTCATGCTGTTGCGCCCATGAGCAACCCTCTCCGAATTGGTGGCTGGCTTTCTGGGCTGCTTTTGAAAAGCATTTCCCCACAGGCGGAAAGAAAATTGAGTGCGCCTAAAAAGATCCGC
>QHZX01000033.1 GCA_003224835.1 Acidobacteriota bacterium
AAGGGAATCTCTTGCCAGGAGTCGCTCCGGTCGCCATGCAAGAAGGCCGGTATGTGGCCAAGGCGATTGCGAGAGACCTGCAGAAATCTCCGCGGAAACCATTTCATTACGTCGACAAAGGTAGCTTGGCGACTATTGGACGTGCGGCAGCTGTTGCCCAATTCAGAAAACTGCACATTTCAGGCTACTTCGCTTGGCTGGCCTGGCTCTTCGTACATATTTTCTTTCTGATCGGATTTCGCAACCGCTTGATAGTTCTCATCCAGTGGGCCTGGTCCTATTTCACTTACGAGCGGGGCGCGCGTTTGATTACTGGTGACACTAGCCTTCCAGGGTGGCCGAATGTTACCGCCGATAGTAAAACAGCAATCGCGGCGTCGAAATTGCGAGACAATAAGGGCAGCAGCTCTGCTGGAGTGTGAACATGGCTCGCCGAATTCCCTTGGCCGTATTGCTCTCGATTCTCGTGCTTTCCGCTTTATCCAAAGCTGACGTCCTCAAGCTGGTGATCGACGACACTATTCAGGCCGCCACCGAAGAGCGCATCGAGCGGGCTCTCAACCAGGCTGCGGCCGAGAAAGACGATGCCGTGCTGATCGAGCTCAGCACACCGGGCGGTGTGATGACTGCCATGCGCGAGATCATGGGCAAGATTATTGCCTCCCCGGTACCCGTCATCATCTACGTCACGCCAAGCGGAAGCCGGGCCGCGTCCGCCGGATTTTTTATTTTGGAAAGCGCGGATGTCGCGGCCATGGCGCCTGGAACCAACACCGGAGCGGCACATCCCGTGGGTCCCTTTGGCGGCGACATCAAGGGCACAATGAAGGAAAAAATTGAGCAGGACGCAACCGCTCTGATGCGCTCGGTCGTTGCCAAACGAGGCCGCAATGTGCAGGTGGCTGAGAGCGCGGTGCTGCAGTCGAAGTCATTTACCGATAGCGAAGCGCTTTCGCAGAAGCTGATTGATTACGTCGCACCGAACGAACAGGATTTATTTCATCAAATTGCACAAAAGCCGGTAAAGCGTTTCGACGGCACGACCGTCATGCTCAACCTGAGCAGCAAGCGTGAGCGAGTAGTCGACGAGACTCTGAAAGAGCACATACTTGCTTTCCTGATGGACCCGGATATCGCTTTTATTCTTCTGGCAATTGGCGCTCTCGGTCTTTATACGGAATTCAACCATCCGGGGGCGGTGTGGCCGGGCACCGTCGGCATAGTCTTTATTCTGCTGGCCATTTTTGCGCTCCACCTGTTGCCTATTCGCTTTGCCGCGGTCGTGCTGATCTTTGCAGCATTCGTGTTGTTCGCGCTTGAGGCCAAGTTCGCTACCCACGGCGTGTTGGCGATTGGCGGAATCACGATGCTGGTGATTGGGGCGCTCCTGCTGGTCGATGCGCCTATTCCCGAAATGCGGGTGAAGCTGGCAACGGCGTTGGCAGTGAGTGTTCCGCTGGGCGTAATTACGGTGTTCCTGATGACCGTCGCGCTTCGCGCACGGCGCAATAAGATCATGACTGGTGTTGAAGGTTTAATCGGCGAGGTCGCGATTGCGCAAACCCCACTTGCGCCTTCGGGTAAAGTCTTCGTCCACGGGGAGATTTGGGATGCCATAGCCACCGCGAACGTGCCTGCCGGCGAACGCGTAGTGGTGCACAAAGTGGATGGATTGCAACTAGAGGTTGATCCCGTACAGGAGGCGCAGAAAACGACTTCAAGATGACTTGGGGTCACGGGCCTGCTAGAGATCGGTATCTTCCCTATAAACTCCGGTAACTCGCGTTCCTACTCTATTGGTGCAGTACAATCAGCTCACACCTGCATTTAGGGGCGGGAGGTCAAGATGGATTTAGGCATTGGCACGCTCGGAGTTGTCATCATTGTTGTCCTGCTGTATGCCCTCAGTTCCATCAAGATTCTCGCCGAGTATGAACGCGGCGTCATTTTTCGCCTGGGCAGATTGCGCCATGAGGCCAAGGGTCCCGGCGTGATTCTTGTCTTTGCGCCAGTGGATCGCATGGTGCGTGTATCTCTGCGCCAGGAGGCCCTCGAAGTTCCTCCGCAGGACATCATCACCCGCGACAACGTCACGTTGAAAGTCAACGCGGTAATTTTCCTGCGAGTGATCGAGCCTACCCGCGCGGTGGTCGAGGTTTCGAATTACATCTATCAGACGTCGCAGTTTGCCCAAACCACTCTTCGCTCTGTCTTGGGTGAGGTCGAACTTGATGAATTGCTTGCACATCGGGAAAAAATCAACCTTCGGCTGCAAAGTATTCTTGACCAGCACACTGCTCCGTGGGGAGTGAAAGTGGCGAACGTCGAGGTGAAGCAAGTCGACATGCCGGAATCCATGCTGCGCGCCATGGCAAAGCAGGCAGAAGCAGAACGCGAGAAGCGCTCAAAGATTATTCACGCTGAAGGCGAATTCTCGGCCGCTCAGCGCCTGGTTGACGCGGCGAATTTATTGGCGACCGAGCCGGTCAGCATTCAATTGCGCTACCTGCAAACGTTAACCGAGATCGGCGTCGAAAAGAACACAACTGTAGTTTTCCCAGTTCCCGTGGACTTTTTCTCTGGTATGCAGAAGTTGCTAGGAAAGGATACTGCTCCTCCGAAATAGATTTGAGTTCACGAGGATTCTATGACTCCAGTAATGGCTGCCCCGGCACGGGACCCACGGATGCAAGATTCGGAAGATACCGAAATAACTCTTGGCACGGGCAAAATGCTGGCCCTGTTCTTCGCGCTAGTGGTCTTGTGCGCCACTTTTTTCGGCATGGGATATTCCATGGGCCGAAGCTCGTCAAAATCAAGTGCGGAACTGCTTCCGTCACCCAGCACCTCGCGAGCGGCCCGCATGTCGCCATCAGCGGCTCAAACAAACGCCCCTGTCACTCAGGGTCAGGGCGACGGCAAACCGCCAGATGCTCAACAAACTGCGCCTGATTCGAGCGCATCAAGCAACTCTGCGACGACGGGATCAACTTCCGACCAAGCCGCGCCACTTACCCCGCCGCAACCCGTTTCCAGCTACTTCGTTCAGGTTGCAGCCGTGAGCAAGCAGGAAGATGCGCAGGCACTAGTGGAATCACTTAAAGGCCGGCAATACGAAGCTTTCATTGCAGAGGCAACGCCAGATAAACTCTTCCATGTCCAGGTCGGCCCCTTTGCCGACGTCAAAGAAGCTGAGAGTATGCGCGCGCGGCTAGTGAATGACGGCTACAATCCGATCCTGAAGAAGTAGAGCAGGGGACTGGGCCGGAAGGTTTTTGCGCTCAGGCGGCCGTCAACCGATTTTTCCAGTGGGAGCGCACGAACCAGATAATTCCAATCGCCAGAACCACAACGATAACCACGTCAAATTTGTGAAGATACTTACCCAGTTCACGCCAGTTCTCGCCCATCTTCATTCCGAACCACGCCAATAAGAAGCACCAGGGCCAGGATCCTAGAAACGTATACACGTGAAAGCGGAGGCGTGGCATGCGCGCGATTCCGGCGGGCAGAGCAATGAAGGTCCGCCCATCTGCCATAGCGTTCCACTAATGGACGGCCCCCATAATAGCCAATCTCATACGCGACCAGGGAGCCGAGATTGCAACCGATTGCCCCGGCAGTTGCAACCCATAGAAGCTTCATCGATCCCGTGTACACCAGGTATCCTGCGAACGGCATGATGAGTTCCGACGGCAGTGGAATGCACGCGGATTCGATTGCCATCAATATGACAATGCCGCCATAACCGGTCGCTGCGATTAACGTTTTAATGAAGACAAATAGCGCGGTCAGAATTTGTTCGGTCATCGTGAGTGGAAGAACATCAAGCGGTGATCTGCAGGAATTATTGCAGTCTTACAGTGTATAGGGTTTAGACCTTTGGCCTGGTTGCGCACTCGCGATAGAAGTGCATCAAGTCCAGCAGAATAGGCTGAGCGCCAAGTTGACGCAGCAAGGTCGTAACCTGCCCTCGATGATACGTTCCGTGATTCACCACATGCAGCATCGATTGCCACAGTGGATTTGAGTACACGCCGAATTTGAGTGTCTTGTACTCCATTTGCCGGTCGAGGTCGGATTGCGTAAGTCCGCCGGCGAATTTCAGCAGCCGCTCTTCGTGAACCGACCAGGTGTTGCGTAAGGTTTGCACGTCAATGAATTGACTGGCATTCGGCAGCGCCGATGGCGAGTGCCCCTGAAAGCGCTCGAGCCAAATCCACTCCGCGCCATAGATATGAGCCAGGGTGTCTCGGACGGAGGAGAAACTTGAGCCCATTTGCCTGGTGAATTGCTCGCCCGTCAGTTTCTCTGCCGCATCAAGTGACCGTCGGTTGGCCCAGGCGTTGTAGTCGAATAACGTGCGGATTTCATCGGGGGACATGAACTTGTCTCACTCTTGTGCGCGACGTTCGCGAACGTGGAAATTAGAACGCGCCGTCTTGCGTAAATGTGAACCCCGGCAATGCCGCACCTGCGCCAGTCTTGGCCACTTTGACGCGGGTTGTCGGTGCATCCGGAGCGGTTACCTCAGCTGGACGAAGAACAGCATATTGCGTGAACACTTCGCTATAGACCTTGGTCACGAGATAATCCTTACCATTTTCGTCTTTGCGCCAAACCTGACCGAGCTGAATGGATGTGACTGCCATGATGAGTTCTCCAGGAATCGCGAAATCCAGGCGGACGTTCTAGTTACTCCAGAGTAAAGGCAGTACCGGAGGGCGTCAATGCTCCGAAGTCACGGAAAATGTCGC
Source organism: Acidobacteriota bacterium (assembly GCA_003224835.1). Lineage (GTDB taxonomy): Bacteria > Acidobacteriota > Terriglobia > Terriglobales > Acidobacteriaceae > Gp1-AA145. The sequence goes on from QHZX01000033.1 coordinate 4,758, forward strand.
TGGTGGAAGTGAACCTTTGGGCGAAGGTAAAACTTGCCTCTGTTGTTGTTAAGATTGCATTCCGCCCAGGAGGGAAAATGCCCCGAGGAGTTATGCCCCGAAGGCCTACGAAGACCGGACGACATGAAGGAGCACGCTCGAACGCGCCCAAAAAATCAATGTCAGTCGAGCCCACAAAAGGCCGCTCCGCGGCGGCAGGGAAGTCCATTCTCACGAGATTTTCTAAGAAACTCGCTTCCAAACCATCACCGGGCGGAGCTTCGAAGAATTACAGGCCGACCTCACCGGAACGAGTTTCCGAAATTCTGAAGCGCCTGGATCAACTTTATCCAGACGTGACTTGTGCGTTGACTCACAAAGATGCCTGGGAACTATTGGTCTCAACGATCCTGTCTGCGCAGTCGACCGACGTGCGCGTGAATATGGTCACGCCGGAGCTGTTCAGGAAATATCCGACTGTGCAGGATGTTGCAAAAGTGGAACCGCAACAGCTCGAACCAGACATTCGCTCAACCGGGTTCTTTCGCAATAAGTCGAAATCCGTAGTTGGCGCGGCGCGAAAAATCGTCAATGACTTTGGCGGGCAGGTTCCCAACAACATGGACGACCTGCTCACCTTACCAGGCGTTGCACGTAAAACCGCTAACGTTGTGCTAGGCACCTGGTTTGGAAAAGCCGATGGTTTGGTGGTGGATACCCATGTGCATCGCATATCGCGCCGGCTTGAACTCACGAAGAATGACGATCCCAAAAAAATCGAACAGGATCTGATGGCCGTGATTCCACGTGAAAAGTGGATATTGTTTTCGCATCAGGTGATATGGCATGGGCGCAAACTGTGCTTAGCGCGATCTCCAAAGTGCGTGGATTGCTTGCTAGAGAACATTTGCCACGCTGAAGATAAAACGTGGAGCACGGTGGAGAAGCACAAAGGGGCGAGAGCGTAGTCCGTCCAAAGCTAGAACTCAGGTCGGCACCTTCAAAATCATATATCCGCCGAGCAACGCAAAAATAATATCTGGGGACCAGGCTGCCAGCGTCGGCGGAAGCTGGCTGATATTTCCCATGGCTTCAAAGAGACCCGAGATCACGGTATAGAACACTGCGATGCCAATCGCTGTTGCCACCCCCGCCATTGTTCCACGTTTTCCGGCCGAGAGCGCAAATGGAATAGCGAGCACGCCCATCACAAAGGTGATTATCGGGAATGCAATTTTCTTCTGCAGCTGTACTTTCAGCTTTACTACTTCAAATCCGCTCTGCTGCAATTCACGTATGTAGCGGCTGAGCTGCTCGTAATTCATCTCGAGTGACTGTTTAACTTCTTTTTTGAAATATGGCGGAGGCTCCGAGACTGCCGCGAACGTCGACACGTCATAAGGATGGTAGTCCTGAATCGCAGGGCCACGAAAAGACCTCTCCCATCCTTGCTCACAGACCCAGCGGTTCAAGTTGTCTGCCCATCGCGCTCGCCCGGCATAAATCCGGCGGGCCAGCTGAAAAGTCGCAGGGTTGAACTGAAATACTGACAAGTTGCCGAACTGGTTTTTGTCTGAGTCGAAGAACTGGTAGTAATAAATTGTCGAGTGCTGGCCGAAAATCCACTTTCGATAAGGGTTGAGGTATGTCTGAGGAGGCCGGCCCTTTATCTGGTTCAGCAAGGCATCCTGCCGTTTATTGGCGTGCGGCAAATAAAATTGGTCCGCGATAAATAGTCCTCCTGCGACCAGCGCCCCAGCCAACAATACCGGAACAATAATGCGGTAAATGCTTACACCCGTCGCTTTCAGTGCGGTGAGTTCGTTGTAGCGCTGCATGAGGCCGAGCGTGATGAGAACGGTAAGCAGCACACCGTACTGCGCGATGTTGTAAAGAAAATACGGAGTGACATTAAGCAGGTACTCACCTACCGTCCAGGGCGAAATCTGATTGCGAAGAATATCGCCCAGAAGTTCGAAGACAGTGAAGATTAGCGATAGTCCAACCAGTGCCCCCACGATCATCGCGAAATTAAAAACAAAATCGCGCAAAAGATAGTCGTCAATCAGCATGGGGAAGTTTGCGCTGAACACTCGTTTGCGAGTGGCGGCACGCTCAAAGGCGTTCTCGGAAGGGGCAGTCGGCAAGAGTAGGGTCCCGCCGCGGAAGCTGGTCTTCAGCGAACTCCAACCTCCCTTCAGCAGAGCAATTTCAAACGGTCGCCGTTCTGAGCGCCATAACAAAAACGCGCCACACACCAGGAAGGCGACATCGGCTAGCCATACGCCGACCACTGGCGGTACTTTGCCTTGCCTTGCTAATGAAACGCCGAATAGAGACAAGAAGTAGTAAGCGAATACCAGCACAATCGTGAGCACGAAACCGGCTGATTTGCCACCTTTTTTAGCCGAAAGGCCCAGGGGAAAACCCACCAACGCAAGCACGATGCACGCCGTGGGCAAGGCAAAGCGCCTGTAAAACTCGATCCAGTACCAGCTAGCAGTGAGCGGGTTCTTACTGATTCGCGCCAGTTTCGGCAAGGTGAATGTTGGGATTTCTGAAATGGCTGCCGGAGGTTGATCTTTGGCCGCGGACGACTCTGGCAATGAGATAGGCAGATCCGTCGCCTTAAAGGTGGAGATCTGATACTTGTCAGCCACGGATGGGTCGGTTTCGTGCGAGGAGCCATTGATTAAATGCAAATGCAGCGTGTTCTTTCCTTCGCTGACCAGAATTCCTTGTTCCGCCAGCGTTACCTTCGGGGCTGAAGGATTAGTAGTGTCCGCCAGGAAAACGCCTTTCCAGATCGCTGCGCCCTGAGCACTCTTGACATCGTGAACATAGAGCACCATCTTGGGGAAGCCTTCGTAAAACACGCGCGGTTGCACTTCGAAGGAAACCTGTGAACCCTTCAGCTTCTCCTGTAAATGATTCAAGGCCTGTTGGGATCGCGGTGCGAGATAAAGACCGTTACCCAACGCAAGCAGCCATGCGCCAATGAAGAAAATTGAAAGAATTTTCAGAAAACTGGCGATCCCGATGCCGCTGGCTTTCATGGCCGTAATCTCGCTGTCGGCAGCCAGGCGGCTGAGTCCGATGAGGATGCCGATCAGCACGCCGGCGGGAAGCGTAATCGTCAGCGCCTCAGGAATTATGAGCAGAAATAGTTCGATTGCGCTGGGAAGTGGTGCGCTGTTCCGGACGATTAGCTCAAGAATCTGTCCCAATTCTTTTGTGTAAATCACGAACGTGAAGATCGCAGTCCCAATCAGGGCATGCGACGTGACTTCACTGAGAATGTAGCGTGTGAGAATGCGCATGTAGCTTTAACCGGAGTCTAGCACGCGGCTGCCATGGATTGGCATCGGCGCATATTACGCCGGTCAGTATCCCTTTTGCTTGTCTACAAGCCCGAGCAGCGGCTGCCCAGACACATACCTTTTCAAGTTTTCAGAGAAGAGAGCATAGTGACGCTCCCACATTTTTTCGGATATGCCGGCGGTGTGCGGCATGATCAGCAAGTTCTCTAAATCCCACAGGGAAGAATCTTCGGGAAGCGGTTCCTGATTAAAGACGTCCAGAGCTGCGCCGCTAATCTTGTCTTCCCGCAAAGCCTCAATCAGTGCCGATTCATCGATGAGCGGCCCACGGCCGACGTTGATTAAACACGCATTCGCCTTCATCGCCGCCAATTGCGGGCGGCCGATCATACCTGTAGTTTCAGCCGTAACTGGAGTGGACAAAACGACGTAGTCTGATTGTGCGAGCAAATCCAGCAATTTCGAAGAAGGAAGGACTTCCTCCACGTTCTGTGGCTTGCCCTTCTCCGGATGCTCGCGGACAGCAATCACTCGCATCCCCAGAGCCGAGGCATGCTTTGCTACATTGCGCCCGATGCTCCCGAGGCCGATAAGTCCCAAGGTAGCTCCAGCAATTTCCCGCGGCCGGGTCGCGCACGATATAGCTTCTTGTCCCCACACGTGCCTGTGCTGAAATCGCACGGCTGCAGGGATTTGCTTGGCCAATGCAAAAATCATGGCCATGACTTGCTCGGCAACCACCGGTCCATGCACGTCGCGCGCATTGGTGACGATGACATCACTTGTCACTAGCTCCGGGAACATGAGTTGATGCACGGCCGCGGCTTGGGAGTGAATCCAGCGCAATTTGTTCGCTGCGAGAAATTGTTCCGGTCGGAGCGAGATGCCGAACATTATTTCGACATCCACGATATTTTGCTCAACATTTTCATAGGAGTTGAGCTGGGCCACTTCGATGTCCGGAAACTCTCTGCGGAGGCGTTCCGAAAACCAGGGCGGAGCAATCCACAACTGGAGACGATGATGGGTGAGAATGAGCAGCTTGCGCATGTGATGTGGTGTGTGGAAAATTACGATTTTTTCACTCGCAGGTCCGATCCGGTCATCTCTTTCGGCTCAGGCACATTGAGCATTCCTAAAATCGTAGGCGAAATGTCGCGCAGTGACCCGCCAGATTTTAACGTAAAATGCTTGGAAGTTTCGGCCACTAGGATGAACGGTACCGGATTGGTTGTATGTGCAGTGTGCGGTCCGCCGGTTACTGGATCGATCAGCATTTCGGCATTGCCGTGATCAGCGGTGATCAGCATTGCGCCGCCTTTTGCGCGCACAGCCGTTTCAATTTGGCCGAGGCAAGCGTCGACCGTTTCCACGGCTTTGACAGTGGGTTCGATCTTGCCGGAGTGCCCAACCATATCGGCGTTCGCGAAATTCACAATGACCACGTCGAACGTGCCGTCTTCGACCGCCTTCATCACGGTGTCAGCGATTCCGGCCGCGCTCATCTCCGGCTTCAGATCGTAAGTGGCTACTTTCTGCGAGGGCACCACGGTGCGGTCTTCTCCGGGGAACGGTTGCTCGACACCGCCGTTGAAGAAGTATGTTACGTGAGCATATTTTTCGGTTTCTGCCACTCGCAGGTTTCGCATATTCATCTGACCCATTACATTGGCGAGAATGTTAGTCAATGACTCTGGCGGGATGACCACCGGCAAACCGAACTTCTTGTCATACTGCGTCATGCACACGTAACGCAGGTTTTTCGGAACGCGATCCCGGGCAATCGTCGCGTCCAAATCTTCAGCACCCGGCAGGTCGCGCCCAGCTTGCTCGTTCAAGCCGCTATTCCGAGTGAGCGCCCGCGTAATCTGGCGGACTCGATCGGCGCGGAAATTGAAGCAGATGCAAGAGTCTTCGTCGCGAATGGTGGTTGTGGCGCGGGCGCCCTCGCCCGCGTTTTTCTCCGCACAAACGAAGGGAACTATGAACTCATCGGTCACGCCTTTGTTGTACGACTCTTTCACCCCTTGCACTGCGTCAGTGTATTTGCCTTCGGCCTCGCCGCAGACCATCGCGGTGTATGCCTTCGCAATGCGCTCCCAGCGGCGGTCACGGTCCATGGCGTAATAGCGGCCGCTTACACTGGCAATTTTGCCGGTGCTGTACTCGCGCATGACCTGCTGAAGTTGATCAAGGTAACCAGCGCCGTTGGTTGGCAGCGTATCGCGGCCATCCATGAATGCGTGCACGAAAACGCGATCGACCTCGTTTTGCTTCGCCATTTTTAGCAGTGCATGCAGATGAGTTTGATAAGAATGCACGCCACCATCCGAAATCAGGCCGAAAAGATGAAGTTGCCGCCCGCCGGTGCGCGCGTTCTTCATCGCGTTGAGCAGCACGGGATGACGAAAGAAATCGCCGTTCTGAATCATCAGCTCGATGCGCGTGGAGTCCATGTGGACGACGCGTCCGGCGCCAATGTTCAGGTGGCCGACCTCACTGTTTCCCATCTGTCCTTCGGGTAATCCCACCGACGGGCCGCTGGTTTGAATCAGGGTATTCGGATATTCGCGCAGCAGACGGTCGTATACCGGTTTACGGGCAAGCGCGATGGCGTTAGCTTTGCTTTCGGCTCGATAACCCCAGCCGTCGAGGATGACGAGGATAAGAGGCTTTGGACGAGACATGAATTTAGCTTTTGGCTCCTAGCTTTTAGCTCTTAGCCTAAAGCGGTGAGCTTCGAGCCGCGAGCATGGGGTTTATGACGACAGATTGAATTACCAGATTACCCGGACTGGATACTTCTTGAACACAGGATCGGAGGTGAT
>QHZX01000034.1 GCA_003224835.1 Acidobacteriota bacterium
CCAACGCCGGGCCGCATCCCAGCGACGGGACATTTTCCTCAATCGGCAGGTCCTTTCGCGCTGACAGGCGTGGTAGGTCCTATGGCGCGAACTATGGGCGACTTGAAAATTCTATTCGAAGTTATGCAGGGGCCAGACATCGGTGATCCCAGCGCGGCTCCGGTTCCGGTGCGATGGCCGGATCGGAATGATCTGAAGAAAACCCGAATCGGATATTTCGAAGATGATGGCCGCACGCCCGTGACGTCAGAGACACGCACTGCGATAAAAAGTGCCGCCGAGGCGCTGCGCAACGCAGGATTCGAAGTAGAACCTTTCTGTCCCGAAGGCCTGGAGAAGGCCCGACAACTCTGGTGGAAATATTTTGGCATCGCGGGTGGAATGCTGCTTGGCCCAATGACAAAAGGCCGCGATGGTGAATTGAGTCCGATCCTCAAGGAGTTCAACAGCTGGGTCGCCGCCGAGCCGTCCCACACTGCGCAATCGCTCCTTGAGAGCTGGATTGAGCGTGACCTGGTGCGAATGCAAATATTCGAGCAGATGGAAAACTTTCAGGTTCTGCTTTGTCCGGTCGCATCTATTCCGGCATTTCGTCATCGCGAACGCCGGTGGCAGATAGAAGGAAAGACCGTCGAATACTTAGACGCCTGGAGTTATTGCGAGTGGTTCAATCTGCTCGGCATGCCCGCAGCTACGGTGCCGATCACAAGCTCAGGAGAAGGTCTACCAATAGGAGTGCAAATTGCCGCGCGCCCTTGGGGAGAAGAATTAGTGCTCGCGGTTGCTCATTCTTTAGAGCAGCAGCATGGCGTGAGCAGGCGTCCGCCGGAAATCTAGTTCAACGGTGATGGCGTGGACGGCCGAGGATGCCCGTTGCTCCATTCTGAATTTTATTCGTGCCTTGAACTTCCGATAGATAGTTAAGTTTCCGGAACCAGTGTTCCCTGGTGGAACACCATCTTCCAGGCGCCCTCACGCAAAATCCATAACGAGCTTCGCAAGGAATAATGAGCTGCGGCAACTCGAGTTGACTCCGTACCAGCGCGGTAAGTGACCAGTGCCGCCGAATCCGTGATCTGAATTATGCGAAATTCTTCAATATAGAGTCGCGGCGGCATCTGTCTCTTGAGCAAAAACAAGATTCGCTTCTTGTCATAGGCATGTCCGCTGCTGCCAAACTCCAGGAAATCATCTGCGATCAGCGAGGCAAGCTTGTCGGGATTGCGCCGCAGGTCAGGATCCAGCAGCTTGTTCTCGAGTTCGAATAATTCGTCTTGCAACTGGGGCATGCGATTGCACTCAACATTACCCGCACTATCCCGGATGGCACAGACTCGGACGGTTACCGCTGTTTATATCACCAAGAATCAGGCGTCAGTAAGACGAAGGTATGTGACGCGTCGCACCGAAAGGTCGTGACATTTGGGCGCTGCAGATTTTCTAGTCCTTTTCAATTATTGCTCCACCTTGTCGCCCCAGCTACATTCCTGAGCACCCGGGGTTGGGCTTTTGTGGGTTGTTAGTAGCGGGAGCTACGCATCCTGCACCCTGCCTGAAGATTCCCGATCACAATTGTTGTGGAGGCACTGTGCGGCAGAATTTAGTTCTCCTAAGTTTTGTTGTTTTCCTCTGCTTGTCGGCAGGAGCGCAAAGCAATTACGCAGTTCTGAGCGGCACAATTGCCGATCCTCAGTCGCACGCAATAGCTGGCGCGAAAGTGGAACTAACATCCTCTGCGACCGGGGCGATCCGCCGTGCCGCTACTAACGCGCAAGGACTTTATGAGATCTCCGGATTGCAGCCGGGGAATTATCAACTTCGAGTCACAGCGCCCGGGTTCGGCACGTCGGCGCAACCGCTGCGGCTCGAAGTCGCGCAGCAACTCGCCGTGGATATTCGCCTGCAAGTCGAATCGGCGAAAGAGACGGTTGAAGTCAGCAGTATTCCTGAAGCAATCCATACGAACGAAGCCGCTGTAGGAGAAGTCGTCGAGCCCACGTCTATTGCGAATCTTCCCCTCAACGGCCGGATGTTGATTGATTTGGTCCTTACCGTTCCGGGCGCGCACGTCAGCCACGGAGCTCAGACTGGCAACATGAATCCTCTGTACTGGCGGCCGGGTGAACGCTCTGCGGTGAGCGTGAGTGGCAGCAGACCCAATGGAAACAATTTTCTGCTCGACGGAACGACTAATACCGATCCAACATTTAACACGCAGAACCTCAGCCCTTCACCGGATGCAGTTCAGGAATTCAAAGTCCAAACGGGAAGCTATTCCGCCGAAATGGGAGGAGCCGGTGGCGGGCAAATCAACATTGTGACTCGCGGCGGAACAAACGAGTTTCACGGCACGGTTTACGAATTTCTTCGCAATGGAGCTTTGGATGCTACTTCGTTCGAATCCATGGGCAACAATCACATGGTGCAGAACAACTTCGGCGCATCGCTCGGAGGCCCGCTTACCCACAAGCGGACTTTTTTCTTCTTGAACTATGAAGGCTTCCGCCATGCGATGACCGAGACGATGATCGATACCGTGCCTACGCCGCAGGAGATCAGCGGCGACTTCAGCCAGAGTGGAGTTAATATTTACGATCCGGCAAATGGGCGCGCTCAATTCCAGTTCAACAGCGTTCCCAATGTTATTGACCCGAGCCGTATCAACCAAGCGGCACAAGCTTTCCTGCAAAAGTACGTTCCTCAGCCGAATGTGATGCCGGGCATGGCGATGCCTTGTGGCGCCGCAACTATGGGATTGCCCGGGGTTGTCGCTGCGGGCGCCGATTGCAATAACTACATGGATGTTCGCAACGAGCTCCAGGTCAACAATCAGGGCACTGCCCGCATTGATCAGAACTTCGCTAACGGTGACAGCATCACAGGCCGCTATTCGCTCAGCTCCGAAACTGGATTTACTCCGGGGGAAATGCCGCCTGGTGGAGTAGGTACGCTGCTGCCTGGCTTCGGTTCGTTCAACGATAACTTTGCCCAGCAAGGCAACATTACATGGAACAAGATTCTTGGCGCGACCCGCGTGAATACGGCCGCAATTACGGTTTCCCGACTGGCGATGCATCGCTACGATGAGAATGCCTACACCAATAACATCGTCTCGCAATTGGGCATTCAGGGCGTGGGTTTTGGCGGCGACGGCGCGTTGGGCGCACCATTCTTCAATGTGCAAGGATACTCGCCAATGGGTGATAACTATTCAGCCACACCCATGAAAACCTGGGACACCATTGCTGAGGGCCGCGACACGTTTAGTTGGCAGAAAGGACGTCACAGCCTGAAGTTTGGAGCCGATTACAGGAAATTTATCTGGCCGATGTGGGGATTTTTCCAGAACCGCGGGTATTACCAGTTTACGAAAGGCTTCACGACAGATAACGGGACGAACGACGCAACCGGCTCAGCCCTGGCCAGCTTTCTGCTTGGTTTGCCGGCGGTAAAGCAGCGCCAAGCCGGCATTCCGCAAATGCAGCTTCGCCAGTGGTACGCAGATGGCTTCGCTCAAGACAGCATTCGGATCACACGCACGACCACAGTTGAAATCGGCCTGCGCTATGAGTTCATGGATCCGCTGGTGGATATCAGTTACACAAATACAAATCTCACGTTCAACAACGGAAAGCCTTCTGTTTTCATCGGTGGACAGAACGGCTACCCGCGGGGATTGAAGTATCCCAATACACACAATGTGGCGCCGCGATTTGGATTCTCGCAAGCCTTGCCGAACTATGGCCTGGTCTTTCATTCAGCATTTGGAATCTTTTTCACGCCAGTGGATATGAACACCTGGTGCAATCAACGCCACAACGTTCCTTACGTGTTTCCTGAGACGCAGCAGAGCGATAATTTCACCCCGCCCGCATCGTTGTTTGCCAACCAGCTCAATTTCGGACAGGCAGTTTTGGGTCAGACGACAGTCAGCTTCACCGCCATGGATCCACATGCGCCTTCGCAGTACATCGAGCAGTGGAGCAGTTCGATTGAGAAAAGCCTGGGTCACGAAACGACGCTGGAAATTGGATATTTGGGAGCACATGGAGTCCACCTGCAGCGGGCACACTTAATCAATAATGCGCTGCCAGGACCCGGGCCCATTGGGCCGCGGCGGCCGTTCCCGAAAATTGCTTTCCTGCCCGGCACGGTGTTGCCTGCAAACACGACTTATGTTGCTCCGCTGAGCGGATGTCCCGATGGTGGTATGTGTTTCCCGGTCAGCACCATCAATCTTCTGGAAAACAGCGCTCAGAGTTGGTATGACGCAGGCTACGTCAATGTGCGCCGCCGTTACTCGCATGGTCTTACCTTTCTTGGAAATTACACCTGGTCGAAGAACCTGAGCGACGCACCGGACTTTCGTTCGCCAATGTTTGAGTCTTCGATTCCCCAAAACAACAATGATCTCGCTGCAGAGAAAGGCCCGGGTTGCGATGTTAGGCATCGCTTTGCACTGAGCGCAGTATATTCAGTGCCGGGCTTCACGAATTCGAGATGGACAAACGCGCTGACGAAGGATTGGCAGCTCTCAACGGTCTATCAAGTGCAGACCGGTTTCCCGTTCACGATATCGGTTTTTGGCGATACCGCTAATTCGGGCACGGTGTTGGGTGAAAATCCAATCCGCGCGAACTACACCGGCCAGGCGATATTTGGCTCCGGTACTCGGAGTGCGGCGCAATGGTTCAACCCGGCTGCGTTTGCTACGCCGGCGGCTTACACTTTTGGCAATGTGGGGAGGAATTCTCTGTATGGTCCAGGTATGCAGACTCTGGACTTTGCCGTCGCGCGAGAATTCACGATCAGTGAGCGAGCCAAGTTTCAGTTCCGTGGAGAATTTTTCAATGCGCTGAACCATACCAATTTGGGGACACCTGACCGCTTCGTAAATACGCCGCAGTTTGGCACGATCACTGAGGCAACAACCCCGGGGCGTGAGATACAGCTGAGCGCCCGGCTGTCGTTCTAATTTCGAGGTGCTCTGCGAGTTGTGGGAAAAGGTTTTAACTTGTTGAGATCCTGAAAGGATTAAGAAATGAAATTGCGAATGCTGAAACTTGCGGTTCCCGCGCTATTGTTGATCGCGATATTTGCTGTCGCAGACCCCGGGCAGAGCATGACGATCAAGGGTTACGTCCTGGACTCAGCCTGCGCGTTTACCAAGGGCCTAAAGAAGCCGGTCAGTGCAGAATGTGCTATCGCATGTGCTAAGGCCGGGTCACCGTTGGTGATCCTGACGACGAACGGAACCATTTACTGGCCGATTGCCGGCACTACGCCCTCCACCAGCCAGAATGACAAGTTGCTTGAGTACGCCGGTAAACAAGTGACCGTGAGCGGAAAAGTATTTCAGCGTGGCGGCTCGACGGCGATCGTGATAAGCAAGGTTGAGCCTCTGCCCGAAAAGAAATAGTTTGCCTGGGCTCGTGTTGATAATGTTTTTGTACTATTCCTTCAGGTTCCTGAAATATTTACTGTGAGCTGGCCAGCTCGGTGGACTCCGGCCACGCTGCAGAAATGACCAGTAATCTCAGGAACTTGGCGGGGCGCCATGCGCTGCCGTCGCTAATTGCATTTCTATTCCTCTCGGCGATTTATCTCTACGCCTTCCCGCAAGCAAATGTTTTCTTCGCGGGCGTGGTGCTGTGTCATGTGCTCGCGGGGATAATCGCATCGATTTATCTTGCCGTCCTGCTGTTTCGACTTTGGCGCGAGTCTTCATGGTCCAGTCGCGTCGGCTGGATTTTGCTCGCAGGGTCAGCAGTAATCGGGCTTGCTCTAATAAAGCTTGGCACCTCGCGTTCAGAGTTCAGCTGGCTGTATCTGCATATTTTGCTGGCCTTGGTTGGTGCCGGTATTTTATTTGCCGACTGGGCTGGACGCCGCGGATGGCTCGAACCCAGTGTCGCAAAATCGGCATTGCGGTACGCAGTATGTCTCGTCGCGCTTGCCGGAGTTGCGGCGGGGGCGTGGTATTCGCGCAATGTGCGCTGGCAAAATTCAGCTCGCATTCAAAATCCTGCAGATTCTCCGGAAACTATGGACCAGGAAGGTGATGGTCCGAAGGGGGACTTTTTCCCGAGTTCAGCACAGGTGTATGGTCACCAGAAAATTCCCAGTAAATTCTTCATGGAGTCTGATTCCTGCAAGCGCTGCCACGCAGATATTTACAAGCAATGGCAGAGTTCAGCGCATCATTTTTCTTCGTTCAATAACCAGTGGTATCGCAAAAGTATTGAGTACATGCAGGACCGCATCGGAACCAGGCCCTCGAAATGGTGCGGCGGCTGCCATGACCCGGCTGTGCTTTACAGCGGTCTGATGGATACTCCCATCAAGGAAATCGTGCATCGACCCGAGTCGCAGGCTGGACTGGGCTGCATGATGTGCCACTCCATCGCCAAAGTAAAAAGCACGATGGGGCAGGGCGACTTCTATTTGGAATATCCCAAGCTGCATGAACTGGCTGCGAGCAAAAATCCGATCGTGCGCTCTTTGCATGATTTTCTGGTCAAGCTGAATCCCGAACCGCACCGCAGAGTTTTCCTGAAGCCCTTTATGCGGAGCCAGACACCGGAATTCTGCGCCAGCTGCCACAAGGTGCATTTGGATGTTCCGGTGAACCACTATCGGTGGATCCGAGGCTTCAATGAATACGACAACTGGCAGGCGAGCGGGGTGTCGGGGCAGGGCGCGCGTTCATTTTATTATCCGCCGCATTCGCAGCAATGCGCTGATTGCCATATGCCGCTGACCCAATCAAGCGATTTTGGCAATATGAATGGATTTGTACACTCGCATCGCTTTCCTGGGGCGAATACAGCGGTCCCAACCGCCATTGATGATGCCGATCAGTTACAGCTCACGGAAAAGTTCCTGAAGAGCGGCATCTTGAGCGTGGATATCTTTGCGTTATCACCGGAGTCGATGCAGGCAAAGGCAATTGCGACTCCGCAGTCGGATATTCAGACAACTTTTGCGGTTGGCGAAGAAGCGGAAAGTAAGATTGCTGCGGCCACTACTGAAGCATCACCGATTTCGGCGCCTTTGAATCGGGTTCAGCCAGTGCTTCGCCGTGGGGACACCGTGCGGGTGGATGTTGTAGTGCGCACAAAAAAGATCGGCCACTTTTTTCCAGGTGGTACTGTCGACGCCTACGACACCTGGCTCGAACTCAAAGCTACCGACGATAAGAAGCAGACCATTTTCTGGAGCGGCAAGGTCGAAGATAATGGCAAAGGTCCGGTAGAAAAAGGCGCGCACTTCTATCGGTCGCTGCAGATTGATGGTCATGGCAATCCCATCAACAAGCGCA
>QHZX01000476.1 GCA_003224835.1 Acidobacteriota bacterium
GGCCGTTACTTTTACCGCCGCGCGTATTGCGCGAGAGCGGGCTAAGATCTAACCAAAGCGCTGCAGCCGACGCCTAGCCGGCTTGTTTCCTCTCATTTCATGATTAAAATACTTCCAGAGCTTGCCAGCCGCGCCCTCGCTAGCCGCGGCTGAGCTTTTTCTCGTTAGACCTCATGCTGAGAGCGCTTCTCTTCTGCATCCTCGCGAGTGCTTGTGTTTTGTTGACGACCGGTTTCAAAATAGCCGGACGAGGAGAGAACTGCCCAACTGTTCAGTCGGCTTTTGGTGGCACGTTGTATGTGCGCAGCGTTCCCAGCAGTGACTATGGAACGGAAGGAAAAACCCAAGTATTCCGAGCAAGAAGCGACGTTGACGAACTTGTAGATGAGTACCCGGTTTATATGCGGGGAGAACTTTACCTCGGCTGGAGTCCAATCGCAGGCAAATGGTGCCTCGTGCATTTGGAGCCAGAACGAATAACAAGCAACAACGACTTCGCGAAGCTAGGCAAGGTATCTCGCCTGGCGTTTTACATGGGCGGAAAGGAGATTATAGCCTACGCCGGTAAGGATTTAGAGAAAATGGGCTTGAAAGAGAAAGTCCAAACCCTCGTTTATCGGCAGCCGGGACAGTTTATGGTTAATGGCATTCAGCAAGTGTCAGGTACAAATCACTATGTGTTCGTAATTGAGAAAACCGCCGAGCAAGGCAAAGGCACTCAGACTATTTCGCTCGACATCACGACTGGTACGCACTCTTTACATGTCATCCAGACGCTGCAGCCGACGCCTAGCCGGCTTGTTTCCTACCGCCAACGTGACTAAAATACTTCCAGAGGTTGCCAGCCGCGCTCTCGCTAGGCGCGGCTGAGCTTGTTCTCGTTAGGTGTATGTCGCGCGCCCTCCCAACCACCATTGCCGTGACGCTCATTTTGTGTAGTTGCCACAAGGACGCGCCGCTGCCGGCGACGTCGGCTGATGCGGAGCCACTGCGTTGGCTAGACCACGCTGATGTTATAGCGGACTTTACGGAGCATGTTGAGCGGCAGAACGACACGCGATTCATTTCAGTTTTCGCGTTCAGCACGGCAAGCGCGGTGGGCCTGGATGATACTCCAGAGATGCGACAGCTGGTTCAGCAGCACGGCGGGCGACACCTCGAAGGCACGACGGACATTATCTCGAGCGCCGAGCAGCGACGTCTCCTGCATAAAGCCACCGACTACGCGAAGCAATACAATATTCTTTTGCTACACTATCTCCGCGGCCACCCAAACACCTAACCAGCCATTCCAGCCGACGTCTAGCCGTTTTGATTCCTTCCTTCTTCATGATTAAAATCCTTCCAGAGCTTGCCAGTCGCGCTCTCGCTCGTCGCAGCTGAGCTTGAGCTCGTTAGGGTCAACTCTCTCCACACTTGAGAGTCGTCGATAAATACTTACAAACCAATCATGAATGCCAAAGAAGCCGGCTGGAGAAGAATCAGAGGCAAGAGTGCCAACGGATCTTGGCAAAGCGCTCGCGGCTACCCCAAAGGCGAAGACTCAGTGGAGTGATCTCACGCCGATCGCGCGCAGGGACTTTGTTAGTTGGATAGATTCAGCCAAACAACTGGAGACACGTAGGCGCCGGATAGAGAAAGCCTGCTCGATGCTTGCGGCCGGAAAGCGACGCCCCTGCTGCTATTCAATCGTGTCATTCAATCTTTACACAGTCCTCGCGGCTACCCCGATGGCGAAGGCTCAGTGGAGCGATCTCACGCCGTTCGAGCGCAGGTACTTTATTAGTTGGATGGACTCAGCCAAACAACCGGAGGCACATAAACGCCGGATCGAGAAAGCCTGCGTGATGCTTGCCACTGGAAAGCGACACCCCTGATGTTTTTCAATCTCTGATCGAAGAATTGAAATGGAGTAAACCTTGGACACGTTGTCTTTTGAACGTTAGGCATATTTTATAAACAAACGTTAACCAGCCTCCTCTCCGCACGAAGTTGGTGTCGTCGGCGCTTCAGCGTTGGGCGAGAGTATCAATAAGGGAATAGAATGAATCGTAAGGTTGATGGATATTTAAGAAGATCCAAGTGGCAAGAAGAGTTGGAGAAGTTGAGACAGATCATTCTTGACTGTGGGCTAACCGAAGAATTGAAGTGGGGTAAACCTTGTTACACGTTTCAGGAAAGTAACATAGTTATACTACAAGGATTTGAAGAATTCTGTGCGCTTTTGTTTGCCAAAGGTGCCTTGTTAAATGATCCCGATGGTGTTCTCAAAAAATTCGGTTGGCAGGCGGCGCGCCGGATTCCGTTCACCAACGTTCGAGAAATAGTTGAGATGGAACCCATCTTGAAAGCCTATATTCGTGAAGCCATTGAAGCGGAAAAAGCCGGTTTGAAAGTGATTTACAAAAAGAATCCGGAACCTATTCCTGAAGAACTTCAAAATAAGTTAGATGAAATCCCTGCTTTGAAGACTGCTTTTCACGCTTTGACGCCAGGACGGCAAAGAGGATACATCCTTTATTTTTCTGCAGCCAAACAATCCAAAACCCGGGAGTCAAGGATTGAAAAATGCATGCAGCAAATTCTCAATGGAAAGGGATTAAATGATTAGTAATGCCAGCAAACGTGCGATTCTTCGATGCACTCACCTTATCGTGAGCATTCCGGTACTCGGTTACATCTATGAACCGGCTTCGGAAGTTCAACAGTACGCCGGCGCTGCTCGGTTTGTCTTCGTTCCTGTAATGATCCTTTCGGGATATTGGATGTATGCAGGCATAATCCTCGCCATCATTGGCGTTGCGCTATGGCTCGGTGCATATCGCCTGTCTGGATTTGGGGCGGCTCTCTTGAGTCAGGTCGCGCTTTTCATCGCGTGGAAGATTTGGTTGGTGATTCGTGCGCGACATTCAAAGTGATCGGGCCTATCCATGCACTGCAGCGGCAAGTACATTATTGCCGCTCCAAGTCTGACTCGTTCAATTCAATGATGAAGCTTACTCACCTCAACCCGTCCGAGTTGCCGGATTGGAGTTCGCTCTTCTCGCAAGTAGTGATTGCCGAGGGGTCGCCTCTTCGCGTCATCGCGGTATCGGGTCAGGTGGGGGTCGATAGGAGTCAGGCTCTTTTGGGTGACGGCGGTTTCGCCGCTCAGCTCGAGGGGGCGTTCAAAAACCTCGTGGTAGCGCTCTCCGCAGCGAGGTGTTCGGTGGCCGAGGTGGTCAAGCTGACGATTTACCTCGTTGGATATAGCTACGAAAAGGCTGACATCATCAGGGAAACCGTGGTGCGCCATTTCGGGAACCGGCCCCTTCCAGCATGCTCTCTCATCGGGGTCGAGGCCTTGGCTCGGCCTGAGTTTCAG
>QHZX01000035.1 GCA_003224835.1 Acidobacteriota bacterium
GGGTATGCCCCCAATCCGAATGCCATTCTGACCTTCGGACCGAATAATCTCCCAACCACCTGCTGCACCGACCTCACTGCATTTCCTGTGACCGAGCCTACCACTTACGAAATGCATTACTCGCTCAACACAGAATATGATCTCGGTCACAAATGGGTCGCAACTGTGGGATATCAGGGCAGCCAGACGCGTCACTTGACCGACCACTATAACCTCTACAATCCCGGTGCTGTCGTGGGGCTCATGTTCAATCCTCTGATCCACGGCGTCACCTTTTACGGAAACGATGGAAATGCGACCTTTAATGCTTTGTTGCTGGAAGCGAAACATACCTTTAGCCAGTCGTTCCTTTTGGACACGCAATATCGCTTAAGCCATACCATGGACCCGGGTTCAAACGCGTACATGGGACAGTTCTACCAATGGAACCTGAAAGAGATGTTCGGAAATGCCGATTACGATGTGCGGCACGCATTCAAGCTTTACGGAGTGTGGTCACCCACGATTTTCCATGGCAGTCATTCTTGGCTTGAGAAGGTCGCGGGGGGCTGGAGTGTCTCGGGGATTCTGAACCTGCATAGCGGTTTCCCATGGTCACCGCAATATCCGTTGGGTGAGATTAGCAACGGATTTGATCCGGTATACAGCCTGGGACAGTTCGCTGGCGGCAGTTCGTCAGATTCTGGAGTAAGCGCCCTGCTCCCAGCAGCCTATGCAGGTGGCTTCAACACGAGTGCCCGCAGCAGCAAGTCCTACGATGCAACCTCGCTTTTTACTCAGCCGACGCTTGTACCGGGAACTTTGTTTACATGTCTGTTTCCAAATCCACCCCTGGCGCAGTGCCCACTTGGACAGCAGGGATTTGGACCCGTACCTAGTCTTCCAGGGACTCGCCGCAACTCCTTTTACGGGCCCGGATACTTCGATGTGGACGCCACCCTGAGCAAGCAATTCGGGTTGCCAACCTTACCCCTGCTCGGAGAAAACGCAAATATCGAATTCCGAGCTAACTTCTACAACCTGACGAACAAGCTTAACCTTTGGGATCTCCAGACCGACATCGCGGCATGCGGGGCACCGCCTTGCAACGGGCATCTTGGGGAGGCTCAACAGTCTCTGGGCGCACGCGTCATCGAAATGCAGGCGCGGTTTAGCTTCTGAGGTCGCCGGCATAAACTGAGATCGGCGCCTTCGCTTTTGTCTAACATCGCTGCCACCGAGAAAGCCGCAAAGCTGACTCGTTGGCAGTTTTGTGTTTAGACTATTCGAGTGCTGACGTTGCGTATCTGGGTTGCGACAGGCCATGGTTTTCGATTTTCAAGCCACTCTCTGATCTTGTCTGCTGTTGTATTCCTGTTTCTGATGGCATGCGACGCCAAGGCAGAAACCAAGTCTTCTCCGAAGACGTTCACTGCTCTTTCTAAGCAAGCCGCCGAAGCTCGCGATGCCAACCGGTTGGACGATGCTGTAAAACTCTACACTCGTGCTTTGGTGCTCCGGCCAACATGGCAGGAGGGCTGGTGGTCGCTGGGCACAATTGAGTACGACCAGGATCGTTACGCACAAGCTGCAGTGGATTTTGCGAGAGTGATTGCCTTGAACTCCACGAACGGTACAGCCCACGCGATGCTCGGCCTTTGTCAGTTCGAATTGGGCCAAGATGCACCTGCGCTGAAGAACTTGCTTGCAGCTGAGAAACTGGGAATCATCAAGGATGAGCAGTTGCGTAACGTCGCCGTATATCACCTCGGCTTGCTGGAGTTGCGGGGGCGAAAATTCGGCGATGCAAAAGAAACGCTGGATCAGCTGGCGAAAAGACGCGTTACTACGCCGGAATTGATCACCGCGCTTGGACTGTCGGTGCTTCTGGTCACGCCGGAGGATGCTCCCCAGCAAGGCACACCCGGCGCCACCGTGGTTGGGAGCGCGGGCGAGGCCGAATCGCTCCTGGAGGCTAGGGATTTCGACGAGGCGAAAAAGAGGTATGCAGAGCTGACAAGAGAATTTCCAGACTATCCTAACTTACACTTCGCGTTTGGAAGGTTGCTGTTGGAAATGAATGAGACCGATGAAGCCATCCAAGAGTTTCAGCGGGAATTGAAGCGCGATCCCAAGAATGTGAATTCAATGCTGGAAATCGCCGCGGTGCGCTACCACGTGGACTCGCAGGATGGGTTGAGCTATGCGGAGGAAGCAGTGAAGCTTTCGCCACGGCTGCCGTTCGCCCACTATCTGCTTGGACTGCTACGCCTAGACACGGGAGACGCTTCGGGTGCCGTTCCTGAGCTCGAAATCGCTCAGAAGGCGTTTCCTAAAGAATCGCGCGTCTACTTCTCGCTGGGAAACGCGTATTCCCGGATTGGCCGTAAAGCAGACGCAGCAAAGGCCCGCGCAGAATTTTCAAGGTTGGATGCACAGGAAGTAAAACAGCGGGGCGCAACGTTGTACAGTGAGCGGCCGCCCGGTCTTTCCCCAGGGCAACTGCGAACCCTCGAAAAGGAAAATTCCCGCCCGTGAAATTGCACCCGACTTCCTTTCCCGCCAGGGCTGAAGCGAAAGCTAAGTGGGGCTTTACACGGCGAGACTTGTTGCGCGCCTTGAGCACCACCTTGTGCGCGTCGGGCGGTTACGCGCTCATAGGCGACCTGGCTTCTGTAGCACAGCTAGCCGCAAGGACTAACGACAGCGAGGAAACAAAACAGGCGTTATTTGAGGAAGTGCCGCCGACCAGAAGCGGAATCACTTGGCGCCATGTGAATGGGCGCTCGACGAACTACTACCTGCCGGAAACGACGGGAGCGGGCTGCGCATTTCTCGACTACGACAATGATGGCTGGATGGATATTTACCTGGTTAACAGCGGGCGCTGCGATTTTTATGATCCACAGCCACCGCTGCGCAACGCATTGTACAAGAACAATCGCGATGGCACCTTCACAGACGTGACGGAACAAGCGGGAGTTACAGGCGGCGGATACGGGATGGGAGCGGCTGTTGGTGATTACAACGGTGACGGCTATCCCGATTTATACGTGACGCAATATGGGCGGTGCATTTTGTACCGGAATAACGGCGACGGCACGTTCTCCGATGTAACTGACAAAGCGGGTGTGGCAGCGCCAGGCTGGGCTTCGAGTGCGGTGTGGTTCGATTACGATAATGACGGCCGGCTGGATCTGTTCGTTTGCCGTTTTGGCGACTTTGGCAAATCGAAGAACAAGTATTGCGAGAACGCGGAAACTGGCGAGCGCTCGTATTGCATCCCGAGCGTCTACCCGCGGGTTCGCAGCTGGCTGTTTCACAACAATGGCGACGGAACATTCAAGGACGTTTCCCAGGAATCCGGAATCGCCAAATCCTTGGGCAAGTCCTGGGGTGTGGTGGCGACCGACATCAACAACGATGGATGGATGGATTTGTTTGTAGCCAACGATACGGTGGAGAATTTTCTGTTCCTGAATAAGAAAAACGGAAAATTCGACGATATCGGCTTGCAAGGCGGCGTGGCATTCAGCCAAGAAGGGCGGCCACGCTCCGGAATGGGTGTGGACTCGGCAGATTTTGATCAAGATGGCTGGCAGGATCTTTTTGTCACGAACGTAGACCAAGAGATGTATTCCATATACAGGAACAACCACGATCAGACGTTCGACGACCTGACTGGGCCGATGGGCATTGGCCGGATTACCCGTTTGATGAGTGGTTGGGGCTTGAAATTTTTCGACTACGATAATGACGGCAACACCGATCTGTTTGTCGTGAACGGCCATCCGGATGACAAGATCGAACAGCATTCCAGCCGTGTCACGTACAAAGAGCCCTTGCTCCTGTTTCGCAACACAGGGAACCGCTTCGAGAATGTCAGTGCTTCTGCTGGCCCGGCGTTTGCGCAAAACTTAGCGGGCCGCGGTTTGGCGATAGGTGATTTTGATAACGACGGTGCCGTCGACGCCCTGGTTACTGGCAATGGTGAGGTGCCTTTACTGCTAAAAAATGTCGCAGCCATTCGAAATCATTGGTTGGGAGTGCGACTAATCGGGAAAAAAGCAAATCCCGACGCCATTGGTGCGCGTATTACCTGGACCGCAGGGGACCTTAGACGAAGCCGTCTTAAAGTCGGCGGCGGCAGCTATCTGTCGTCGCATGACCCGCGTGAGGTATTGGGGATTGGCGCACATCTAAAGATCGATAGCCTGGAAATTAAATGGCCGCAACCGAGCGGGAAAGTCGAGACCTTCACCGATCTACCGATCGACCGATACATAACAATCGTAGAAGGAGCGGGAATTAAGTAGGCGGATTGTCAGAGAACCAGTTTCCCCGTCAGATCCTGTGGAACGGAGATCCCAGGAGTAATCGCAGTCTGGCCAGCGTAGAAGTGCTCGAGCTTAGGAAGTTTCTCCAAAAGTGGGAGCGCAGCCGCCGTCACCCCTGTGCCGTAGACATTTAGCGACTGAAGCTGATTGCAGGCATTGAGGGCTTTGATTGTCCTGTCCGTGATCTTCGTCTGGGCCAATCGCAGAACGCGCAGGTGTTTCATCGCGGCAATCGCGGGAGCGGCACGATCCGTGATTGATGTCCGAGAAAAATCGGCAACGGTAATGTGCTCAGCTACTGCGGAGAACGCCTGCACATCGCTGTCGCCAAATCTGAGGCCCAGCAATGAGGCATTCAAAACCAGATTGGCCGAGCCCCGGGACTCATAATCAAGGATGTTGGGAAATTTATCTTGCAGTTGCGCAATGGCAGCTGCGATTTTTTCACGTGCCTTCGCAACTGCCACGCGATCAATTTCCGGGAAAGAGACCTGGATCGGAGCCGCGGCAACCGAACCTCCAGCAGGTAGATTCTTGATAGCATCCTGCGGAAGAGCGCCGGAGGCGCCTGCCCCGATCCATAACTCAATTAGTTTTAGCTGATCCGGCGGAACAGGCTGTTTCTTACCCTTTGGCATGAAGTCGTCCTGGTCAGGTGACAGTGTAATTCGCCGAAACAAATCGCTCCCCCGCGCGTTTCCCTCTTTTAAAACTGCGCCGTGTTTTCCCCCTCGCATCAGCCATCCGTAGGAGTCGAGACGTAAGCCGCTTTTTTGTTTCTTTGGGCCGTGGCAAGTCACGCAACGCTCTGTAAAAATCGCTTGCACGCGCACCGCATAAAAACTGTCCGCAGTTGCTTGCGCTAAAGGCTTGTAGTCCGGTAACCCAATCGCATGGCGCAAAGGTGAAGGCATGTACTCCGTAAGGTGTTCTTCACCTTGGGAAATCTGCCCTCCTCGATACCCTGTCCAGGAGACGAGAAGAACGCCGACGGTCAACCCAGCCGCATAGTACTTTTCGGCGTTCGGTTCGGCGATCCATCCGCGCAGTATCCAGCACAGCCAGCAAACCGCCGTTAACGTAACGCCACCCCACATGTGCTGAGTCACGAGCTGACCCGAATAACCTCCGGTGTGTGCCAAACACCAGCCGAGAAAGGCGGCAACTGTGGCGGCCATGGTCGCGAGGCCAAGAACGAAGCCCGATGAAAGGCGCAAGTAGGAAAATCGCTCAAACCTGCCAACAACTTCCAGCACTGGCACCAGAAGGATCAGCGCGATTGGGAAGTGAACGATAAGCGGATGGAAACGCCCGATGAATTGCACCCATTGGGCCCCTTCTTTACCTTCCGGCGGCAAGAACATAACCAGTATCACTATCAGCAGAATCGGAGAGAACGAGACCAGAATCGAGCGATAACGACCAGCGCAAAGGGAACTCCCCATTGTCATGAGTGAAGGTAACCTCGGAAGTTGGCAGGCCCACAGATCGCAAGTTTGCTCATGCCAGGATTTCCCCGATCACCCGCGCTGGTTTCACACTGGTCAGCTTCTGCTCCAGCCCTTGGAATGAATACGTCAGCTTGTGATGGTCGAAGCCCAGCATGTAAAGCATAGAGGCGTGCAGGTCGCGAATATCCACTGGGTTCTGCACGATCTCGTAGCCCATTTCGTCGGTCTGACCATGAGTGATTCCGTGCTTCACTCCCCCGCCGGCGAGCCAGATTGTGAAAGCACCGGGATTATGATCGCGGCCGATATACTTCATCTCCTGACCATTGCGGTTTTCGCGCATCGGTGTGCGGCCAAATTCTCCACCCCAGACCACAAGCGTGTCCTCGAGCAAGCCGCGCTCTTTCAAGTCAGCTAGCAGTGCGGCAGTAGGTTGGTCCACCTCGCGGCAACGGTCAGCAAATCCGAGATTCAATGCTTCCTTGGCATCCGCCCCATGCGAGTCCCATCCCCAGTGGTAAAGCTGAATGAAACGCACGCCGCGTTCCGCGAGACGACGCGCCACCAAACAGTTATTCGCGAACTCCGCTCCTGCGGGCTTGCAACCATATTTCGTGCGAACCGATTCTGGTTCTTTGCTGATGTCCATGGCGTCGGTCGCATCCATTTGCATCCGGAAGGCCATCTCGTATTGCGCGATGCGTGTCACCGTCTCTGGATTGCCGAATTCAGCGTGCGTCTGCCTATCGATATCGTCAATCGCATCCAGCATCGTGCGTCGCAGGGCGCGATCAACCCTCGGAGGATTATTCAGGTACAACACCGGCTCTCCATGTGAGCGGCACTGCACTCCTTGATAAACGCTCGGGAGGAAACCCGAACTCCACAGCTGTTTGCCGCCATCCGGCGACTTACCTCCCGACAGAAGAACGATAAATCCCGGCAGGTTCTGGTTCTCCGTTCCCAAACCGTAGAGCACCCACGATCCAAATGAGGCATAGCCGAGCCTCGGATTGCCGGTATGCACCAGCAGTTGCGCGGGTGCGTGGTTGAACTGGTCAGTCCGCATGGATTTAATGAAGCAAATGTCGTCAATATGCTCTGCGATGTGCGGCAAGCGATCCGAGATCCATTGCCCGCTCTGCCCAGTCTGCTTGAACGGATACTGTGAACCTAGAAGTTTGGGCACGCCACTGATAAATGCGAAACGCTTGCCTGCCAAAAAAGATGCAGGACAGTCCTGACCGTCGAGCCGCTTCAGTTCAGGCTTGTACTCGTAAAGTTCCAGCTGACTCGGAGCTCCCGCCATGTGCAAATAGATCACACGCCTCACCTTCGCCGGAAACTGTGGAGGCAACGGTGACAGCGGTGTTGTGGCGTTACGCGCAAACGACAGGGTCGACTTTTCAGCCTGGCTCTCATTAGCGGCGGCATAGTTCGCGAGCGATGCTCCGA
>QHZX01000494.1 GCA_003224835.1 Acidobacteriota bacterium
GTTCGCCAGAATTGGTTGTACATCCTGATTGAAATCCAGATGCCGCGAGATATTCTGCGCGCGATTGCACCCCAAAGCTGCGCTCATTACAAGGCTTGCGAGCAAGAGACAAACGGGCGCGCATCTGCACTTCGGTATGCGAGCAGGTGTTTCGGAAAGAGGGGAATATCGGTTCGGAATTAGGCGGAGTAACCGATTCAACGGCAGCCCTGTGTTCAGGATTGAGAAGCGTGTCGCAATGAGCAGGTCACCGGGCCAGTCTCTAGATACCCACGAATGCAAGCGAGAACGAAGCACGCAAGCTCCCGGAACAGAAGTTTCTCACTGCATGAAAGGCTTGTCAATTGGGCAATCGGCAAGGGCCGGGACACCGGAACCCATTCCCGCCGGACTCACAAAAGCTCGGACCAGTCGAAACGCTATAAACGTTTATCTTTCGGTTTTCCCTAATTCGAGTGAGGGAGCCTCGGTTCGACAACACAGACCGTAACGCTGCCAAAGCTGGAACCACGGACTGTTGGCGAGATTTTGATCATGCCTTCGATTGGCAGCAGAGATATCGCTCGAGGTGAGCGGTCTTATATCCGGCGCGCTGAAGATGCGCTCCAATCGCTCGATCTCGGCAATGACCTTCTCGACGTCCATTCCTCACCAGTATACTCACGAGCTTGCATCCTAGCAGATCAAGAGTAACCAACCGCTGCCCCACTCGCCCTAGGGGATGCTGAGGAAACCGGGACACATGACAAGCTCGACTATTAACGAAGGCCTTCCGTTCCCATGAAAAAACCCGCGCTTTGCGGCGGGTCTTTGTCGGACGAGAATCCCCGAACCCACATGGTTCAGGCTAAAAGCTAACAGCTCCGCTTAATCCGACCACGCAAGATAGCCGGGAACGACCATGTTCACCACTGGAACGATCGCCAGAATTCCCCACCAGTTTGGCTTCTGGCGAGCTTCGGCGACCGCCATCCAAACCATAATAATGATCACTATGTTTACGACGGGAATCGCAAACAGAATGATCCACCACAATGGTTTCTTGGCCACTTGCAACATCAATATGGCGTTTGCGATTGGGATCCATGCGAGCCAGGCATTCGGCGTCATGGTCTTGGCAGCTATAGTCTGCAGCGCCAAAGCCATGTAGATATACGCAGCCACGCTGCAGAACAACAACGTGGTTAGTATGCCAGCCGACATGGCCGCTGAGACCGCGTTAGACGATTGGCCCCAAGCCTCGTTGGCCGACATCAGAATTGCGCCCAAGGCAATACCGAATCCAGATAGTGACAAGCGATTCAATCGTGCTTTCATTTTGATTCCTCCTAAGACTGAGGAGTCACACCAACGCGAGCGGGCAACCCTCGTCTGGCGGGAGTATATCTCCGTACCGGAAAGGACAATGTCAATTCTGATTTCGAGTAAACGGGATGGTATTAGCGAAGTGTAGTCACAGAATGCGAGCTTTGCTGCGTTTCTGGTTCTGATTGCGCTGGTCTGATTGGTACCCCGAAAGCCATGCCCGATACCAGCGAATGTGTGGGCGCAGCTCGCGCGCGTGTTTCAAAACAGCCAGTTTTGCGTCCCAAGGTGGAGCCCAAGTTCAGGGTGCGGAGCCAGAGGCGCGGGCGATCGCGTCGTCCGCGACGGGCACTGCGGTGATAATTTCGGGTTCGGTTGGGCGCATCAGGTTCCAGGCTTCGCGGTATTGCTTGAAGGGCGAGCGCTTGCCTCCGGGCGTGATGCATATCACTTTGCGATTTTCCACCAGGGCTACTGGGAAAACGTACCAGGCGTCTTCCGGGAAGATGTAAGTAACAAGGAAGTCGATCTCTTCCGCGGAATATGGAATATCGGTACTGCCTGTGGTCTTCAAGCGATAGTGAGTTCGGGTGCGCCGTTTAGCCAACGGCGAAGCCGAGGGCAGCGGCCCTGCGCATGAAGGCGAGTTCGGCGAGTTCGCCACGATGTTTGCCGTCGAGCTTGGCTGCATGCTGTAGTTCGTGTTTTAGTAGTTCTTCTGAAATTGGCAAGGTTCGTCCCCAAAAACAAAAAGCGCGGCTATGAGCCGCGCTTTGCAATTATCTGATTGCTATATTCAGAGTAGCAGGTTGAAAGGGGTCATTGTGCCATGTTTTGGATATTTATATTTGGGTTGCAATGAGAGGCTTAGCGGGAATTGAGGCGAAAAGGGGGCTTGACAAGAATTTTCCACAGGTCGCCTTTCTGGAGGCGTTTTTCGAGAGGGGCCCACTTCTCGCGACAGACGCGAGAAATGGGGCACCCGGCGAGCATGGAACTGCAATTTGATCGTCTGACCAGGGTTGTCCTTCCTGCGTATCTCGTAGGTAATCCGCAGTTCCGGCGGCGAGTGAGGACTGGCAGAAGCCCTGTAGTTCCCGCTCGTGTTGTCTTCAACAACACGGTGAATAACGCCGGAAATTTCGGAAAAAAATATCTTAAGGGTGAGGCTTAAATTCAAAACAGCCCACTACCGGAGTTCCCGACAGCTTGACTTTCAGGCATGGCTGCGCCATGGTCCTTTGTAACAGAGGACAAATCAAAGTCCCGCTCTTGGAGGGCGCGCACTCCAAGAGGAATGCCCGGTCCAAACGGTTCACTCACAAATAGTTCACTCACAAATAATTCGATGCACTGCTTTGCGAGTCCTGGCTATAAACTGGCCTTCAAACTTGTGGCCGTCCGGGAACTCAATCAACACGTCACCAGAGAAACCATTTATATTTCGACCACGGAACGGAACAAATATTCCGTAGGAAACGTGCGCGACCCGAATCTTAGCCGCTTTGATCGTCTCGCACCTGTCGTCGGCGCAACCGGTGCTGGTGATGTCAAACCACTGGTTTAGGGAGTTTTCGAAGTAGCTGACCCAAGGAATCTTCAGCACGATCGCCTTGCGCAATTTTTGTCCATCGATCTGCTGTAATTCGAGATGAGCGCCAGTAAACTGCGAACAACCTTCAGGTCGAACAAACCCTCTGGCCTCCGCAGCGCGCGCGAAAACCGGGTACACCAACAGCAAGAAGCAGGTGAGTAATTTCCCCATTTCGAACGATTGTGTAACGATTCGCTATCGAGAGCAGCGCATATTCTCGCATGGAGTCAAGGGAACTAAAAAGCCCCTGCTTTCGCTGGGCTGTTGC
>QHZX01000495.1 GCA_003224835.1 Acidobacteriota bacterium
AAGGAGTCAAGGAGAGGGAATAAGGGAATTCCAAGAAGTTTAGGCGCGGACGGCAACTGAGAAATAAATCCCGAGTATTTTCGATTATTCTGGATGTCCAATAACGTGGCCAGAGTAGATATCGTGGTCAATCAATTGCTCGGACGTGTCATGGACGGGCATTATCGGCTTCTTAGCAAGCACCGCCGAACTCCTCGAAGGTGGTCCTAATACGCCGCTTTCTGCATAGCTGCAGCGACTGGATATCGAAGAAGCGGCTCGGTGGCCTCTCAATCAGTGATATGGCGATGTTTCGCCAATCTAGTCAGACCAGCCATTGTGACTCAGGCCCAAATGCGCTGTAATATCCTTTCGGTTCAATATTCTGCTTCATGCCTCACTAGCTGGGCAACGAAGGAGATGGATGGCAAACAATTTCGCATCAGTATTTGTGCTTAGCGTTACGCTTCTGGTGGGTTGTGGAGGTGGAGGAGGAAGTAAATCCCTCAGCGTAAGTGCCAAGCAGGCCGCGACCATTCCCGTGGGTCCGTCCGATTGTTCCGCTGCGGCGGTGAATTCTGCGATTTTCTCAGCCTCCGATGGTGATACCGTCCTGCTCACTTGCACTGGAACAACCTCGTGGACATCTACCGTGACAATACCTTCCAGCAAAGGCATTACGCTTCAAGTGCAGAACGGCACGAATGGAACTTGGAACGGGGGAAGGACGGCCAGAACGGGGGCTAATTTTCCTCTCACGGTCGTGGTGTCGAGCGGCGGGACCGCCATCGTGATTGTCGCAAATACGAACAAAGCTCTGGCTCGCGTAAGCGGGTTCCACTTCCAAAACTCCGGTACATCTGATCCCTTCTTAGAAGTGGGAGGCTGCGGGAACGGAACTACGAATCTCGGAGCATTCCGAATTGACAACAATTACTTTGACACTATTTCCGCAGTGGAGAATGTGGCAATTTGGTCAGGCCAAGCCGGCGGATGCCAAGGGCAACTCTGGGGATTGGTCGACAATAATACGTTTCATAATGTGTACCGAGCGTCAAGTCCCGATTATGGCCCCTACAACATTCAAATCTGGAACTACTTTCATCCTTCTGGAACGAATCAGTGTTGGGGGTGCAACGGGTGGATCGACAACGACTTCGCATACGGAAGTGAGCACGAGGTTTTTGTCGAAGACAATCTCTTCGAGCAGACGGCGACTGCGCCAGCCCACATGCGGCACTACATTTCGTCAGAGTTAGGTGCTCGCTATGTCTCACGCTACAACACCTTCGTCAACAACTTACCGGAAGCGGCTATGACCGTTCGATGCAATTACGCGGCGGAAGCTGGCTGACTTACGACAACACGATCACGGCTGGTGGTGGAGATGTTATTCAATTCGATGAGTACCGAGCCGGAGACTCTTCCATGTATGGCCAGTGCTCAGCGAGTAGCGCTTTGGGTTTGATGCCGCTGTGGCCTGTTCCATCAGGTGCTGCATGGAGTTCTAACGCTCCGTGGAAAAGTCAGGCGGCAACCAATGGCAGCGATTATCAGCTCCCCATGCAGATTTTCAACAGCTATGCGTGGAACAATCGAAGTCCCGGCGGAAGTGTGATCATGCCTGCAGTTGATTCGAGAGGCGTGCAGAGGACCTACATTCAGAATGGACGGGACTATTTCGCCAATGCTGACGGATCAGAGCCGTCACGGATTTCCAGTTATACTCCTTATACCTACCCAAATCCACTGCAAGGCGCAGCGATCATAGTGTCGGTACCGACCTTTTCTGGAGAGGCAGGCACTTACGGGACCACACAGACAGTAACCAGTTGGAACGGCCAATTATCATCACTCAACGAAAAAAGCCCGGATCGTCCGTATGCAGCCATTCCAGCTGAATCCATAGTTCTGAAAACTAATGCAACGGAGTGCGGTTGATAACAGGCGACCGAAGTATGCATAAGCGCGCTGTTCGAAGGAGAGAGAATGTTCACTCCACAATCGTTGGGAGTTGCGCTGGCCATGATGATTGCCAGCGCGATTTGCTGGGGATCTTGGGCTAATACTTATAAAGGTGTAAAGAATCATCGTTTCGAGCTTTTTTATTGGGACTACGCAATCGGAATCTTCGTCATCTCGCTGATTCTCGGTCACACCATGGGGAGCACCGGGCACGATGCCTCAAGCCTAGTCAATAACATCCATTCCGCGGATGTTTCGAACGTCGTTTATGCGCTGATCGGCGGTGCGCTTTTTAATCTCGCCAATCTTCTGCTAGTCGCTGCCATTGATATGGCCGGTCTCGCTGTGGCTTTTCCAGTCTCGATCGGAATTGCTCTCGTAGTTGGCGTGGTATTGAGCTATGCGCTGCAACCAAAAGGGCACGCGGGATTCCTGGCCCTGGGCGTCACGTGCGCTCTGATAGCAGTAATCCTTGACGGCAAGGCGTATGGGAGCCTGAAGGCTGCCGGCCGTTCGGTTTCAAGAAAAAGTATTGTGACGTGCATTGTTTCCGGCGTATTGATGGGTTTGTGGGCTCCATTTATGGCGCATGCTATGACGCACGGCCGCTCGCTCGGGCCTTACAGCGCGGCTGTGTTCTTGACGCTCGGAGCGTTGCTCTCATGCTTCATTTGGAATATTTATTTTATGAAGCACCCGCTAGTGGGCGAGCCGGTAAGCCTGCGCGGTTTTTTTCGCGCGCCGATGTCAGCACATCTTCTTGGTTTGCTAGGCGGACTCATCTGGGGCGTCGGTACGGTTTTCAATCTAGTTGCAGCGAGCTTGACGGGGGTAGCCATTTCCTATGCGATCGGGCAGTCGGCACCGATGGTCGCAGCTCTCTGGGGAATTCTTGCGTGGAACGAATTTGACGGTTCTGGACGTCG
>QHZX01000496.1 GCA_003224835.1 Acidobacteriota bacterium
CCGGGAAGTTGGTCGCGATTGATGACCCACGGCTTGATCCCATATGGGAGGAAGCGGGCCGGCTAGGAATTCCGGTGTCGATTCACACTAGCGATCCGGAGGCGTTTTTCCATCCCGTCGATAACACCAACGAACGCTACGAGGAATTGACGGGACATCCGGACTGGAGTTTTTATGGGCCGCAATTTCCCAGCAAGGAGGAACTACTCGCCCAGCGTGACCGAATGTTTGCCAAACACCCGCATACGAATTTCGTGGCACTCCACGTAGCGAACTGGCCGGAAAATCTGGATTACGTTTCCAATCTGCTTGATAAGTTGCCAAATGTGATGATCGAGTTCGGAGCGCGGGAGGCGGAACTGGGACGGCAGCCGAAGAGGGCGCGGGAATTTTTCATTAAGTATCAGGACCGAATCATGTTCGGAACTGACAACGGAATGGATGAAGCCATGTACCGCAATCACTTCCGCTGGCTGGAAACGAGCGACGAGTACTTCGACTACTGGGGAGCGCCGGGGCAAGGACGGTGGAAGATTTCAGGCATGGGACTGCCGGATTCGGTGCTCGAAAAGATTTATCACAATAATGCAGAGCGCTTGTTCGGCAAATTTCGAGGGACGGGAGCGATACAGGCGAAGAACTAGCTGGGACTAAACCAGTGTGATTTGCAGTCCAGCTTTTTTCAGAGCAGCTAAATAATGTTTGGGAATTGCGCGGTCAGAGATGAGGTGTTGAATCTCAGAAACCGGCGCAATCGATGACAGGCTACGCCTGCCGAACTTGCTGGAGTCACAGACGGCTACGGTAATGCGGGCAACGTCCATCATGGCACGATTGACTTTAGATTCGAGCAGGTTGGGCGTACTTAAACCGTAATGCAGGTCGAAACCGTCGACGCCGAGGAAAAGAATATCGGCATTCAGGCGACGCAATGTTTCTTCAGCAATGGGGCCGACAAGAGAGAACGAATTCTTTCGCAAGCTGCCGCCGGTCAAGATCACTTCGAGCGAAGAGCCTGACAATTCGGCCGCAATGTTAACCGCGTTTGTAATTACGGTAAGGCTTTCGAATTCACGCAAAGCGCGGGCGATGGCGGTAGTGGTAGTCCCGGAATCAAGAATCACTACCTGACCTTCTTTCACCATATGCGCCGCGGCAGCTGCGATCTGCAGTTTTTCCTTGCGGTACAGCTTTTCCTTTTCACGCAGCGTCGGGTCTTCAAGAACGCTGGTCTGGGCGGGCAATGCGCCACCATGGCTGCGA
Source organism: Acidobacteriota bacterium (assembly GCA_003224835.1). GTDB lineage: Bacteria > Acidobacteriota > Terriglobia > Terriglobales > Acidobacteriaceae > Gp1-AA145. The sequence goes on from QHZX01000496.1 coordinate 1,264, forward strand.
TGAATTTGCCCCTGCGCCTGCAGAATATCGAGATCCTTGCGAATGGTGACTTGAGAAGTATGGAAGTGTTTGGCCAGACCTCCGACCAGCACACGACCCTCGTGTTTCACCATCTCGACGATCAGGCGGCGACGTTCTTCGTTAAGCACAAGATCTCCGTTGCTATCGCGATCTGGCGTGGCCGATACGTGGGATTGGCTGCCAGCAGCGAATCCGCATTTTATACTTGACAATCCTTCAGTATCGAAACTAAAAGTTAACAAACGAAATGATACGAAAGCTCACGGGATCGAGTGGCCGGCCTCGCCAAAGCACTTCCCTGCTCAATTCGCGGCTGGGTGGCCGTGGAGCATGCCTTACGGTGGCGCTGGTCCTGTGGCTTGCGCTGAGCCTTGCTTCTAGCGCCGAAGAACGGGACTGGACACATTTCGTCCGTATCGGAGCATATGGACTGACGAGTAATAATCCTGGAGCAATCGTCCAAAACGCACAGCGGGATGGCGTCTTCGGGATTGAGGTGGATAACGACATCGAGGGGCGATACGAAAGCTTTCTCGATCCT
>QHZX01000497.1 GCA_003224835.1 Acidobacteriota bacterium
CAGCCCGAGACGAAGACGCTAGGAGTACATCCGGGCAATATCTTGGTGGCGGTTCGCGATCCGAAGACCCTCTACTATTTGCGCGAAGTTTTGCGAAGAACCGATACGAAGAACCAGGATGTTGTAGTAATGACCGCGCGCTTGTACCATCGTGAGCCTTCGTTTGGAAACATGACGTTTGATGCTGATCAAGTCTTTGATCAATACGAACAAGAGTTGTTCACTGCGGTCGTGGCGGCGGCGGAAAAAGAAGGCAAGCCGGTGTCGCTGCTCGTCGTGCCAGCAACCGACGTTTTTGATTCAATTATCGGCACCGCGCAAAGGCTCGAGTCGAGCCGCATCGTCTGCGGTCTGTCCAATAAGCTGAGCCCTGACGAGCAAGCCAAGTTGACCGGGGATGCCAGGGAACGCCTACCCGATCCAAAGCCGCGGCTGGTGATGGAAATCCGCCTGCCGAACGGGGTTTCGCGAGAATATTATCTCGGCCCGCACACGCCGCGCCTGCGGAATCAAGACCTGGATTTGCTGCATCGCATTTGGCTGGAGATAACTTCTGACCCAAGATTTGCCGGAGCGCACCACTACCACGTTGTGTCCACTGCACTCGAAGAACTAGAGCAGGAGTTACACAGTCCGAAGAGGCGCGAGGTCCTGGACAAACTTTGGCAGGACCTTCAGAAGCGCTCGGAAGACGATAGCCACAGCTGATTCAGTGAATCCTGTTCACGTCTTGCACACGCCTTGAGCATGACAGTAGAATCATCTTGACGTCCAATCCCGCCTCTCAGCGGGAACGGGGGACCCGCACCGGAAGCAATTCCGACGGGGCGAATCCGTAAGGCCGGCCCAACCGGCGCACGGTAGGACACCTTTCAGTCCGAGCCCGACAGCTAACCTCGTCGACGCAGAAAGGAGCTGTGCTCGCGAACCATGCGGGCCAGACTTTTATGCAATCTCCGGAAATCTCCAAGTCACAACAAACTGTTTTAGGGCAGCGTGTACTCGTTGCCACCAGCGCCATGCTGGCATTCATCTCTTTCTGGCGAGTAGCTGCCATCGTGCTCAATGACATGGGTTCGTCGGCATTTTACGCGGGCGCTATCGCTGAACACTTCGTAGGCAAGACTGCGCCCTGGTTCGTTCTGGCCATCATGCTACTCGCGGGCGCGGTAGCCACCGTTTATATCGAGAGTTGCGGAATGTTCGTCCGCGGTGGCGTTTACCGGGTGGTCAAAGAAGCCATGGGAAGCACGCTCGCGAAATTTTCCGTCTCCGCTCTGATGTTCGATTACATCCTTACGGGCCCGATCAGCGGGGTCTCTGCCGGTCTGTATTTGGTTGGGTTGCTGAACGAACTGTTTCATTACGTGCACTCGAACGTTGTCATCCCAATGAACGGCGGGGCGGCGGTTTTCGCGATTGTAGTTACGCTCTACTTCTGGTGGGAAAACACCAAGGGCATTCCGGAGTCGAGCGAGAAGGCGTTGCGCATCATGTACGTGACCACCGCGATGGTGGTCATGATGGTGGTTTGGTGCTGCTACACACTTTGGGTCAAGGGAGCACACCTGCCGCCGTTACCGCACTTGCGGAACATTGCTTATCTGACCGGTGAGCATGGTGGCGCACTTGGTTGGCTGCGGCACACTTCCCTGCCCTACACAGTGGGATTTATCGGCGTCTTGATTGGGTTGGGGCATTCGGTACTCGCCATGAGCGGCGAGGAGACCATGGCGCAGGTGTATAGGGAAATTGAGCACCCGAAGCTGCCGAACCTTAAAAAATCCGCGCTGGTGATTTTTCTTTATAGCCTGATCTTCACGGCTGGGGTCGCCTTCTTTGCGGTCATGATTGTGCCTGATTCGGTGCGCGCCAGTTTTCAGGACAACCCCATCGGCGGTTTGGCGATGTATCTGACCGGTCCAGTATCGCTACGGCTCGCATTTCGCGGGTTCGTTGTTATCGTAGGTGTGCTGATGCTTGCGGGCGCTGTGAATACTGCGATCGTAGGCTCAAATGGAGTTCTAAACCGGGTGTCGGAGGATGGAATTCTTCCGCAGTGGTTCCGCAAACCGCACCCGCGCTTCGGCACTACTTACCGCATCCTGGACCTGGTGGTCGGGCTTCAGATACTCACGATTGTTCTGAGCCGGGGAAACATTTTCCTGCTCGGCGAAGCCTACGCGTTTGGCGTGATGTGGAGCTTCTCCATGAAAGGCCTGGCGGTGCTGGTGCTTCGCTATACCGAGCCGGGTAAGCGTGAGTTCCGTGTACCTTTAAACTTTCACATCGGCCGCATCGAAATCCCATTGGGGCTGGCACTAATCACGCTTACCTTGACCGCACTCTGCGTGATCAACCTTTTCACCAAAGAGGTCGCAACCATTTCCGGACTGGCGTTCACGCTGATTTTCTTTACTGTGTTCGAGATTTCAGAAGCGGTTACTCGCAAGCATTCGGGGCAGCATTCGGAATTGGACCAGTTCAATGTTGAGCCCGGCGACGACTTGACACCAGAGTCCCTGGGCGTGCGTCCGGGCAATGTGCTGGTGATGGTGCGCAACTACAACACGCTTTACAACCTGAACGCAACCCTCGACCAGGTCGATACACACAAGCAGGACGTAATAACACTACATTTGCGATTTCTTAATCGCTCAGACGCGGGCGAGTATGAGCTTGAGCCGGAACAGTTTTTTAGCTCGGAGGAGCAGACTCTATTCACGCGGGCGCTGGCCTTGGCAGAAAAAAAGGGTAAGAGCATTCACCTCGCGGTTGCCGCCGCCACCGAAAAATGGGATGCGATTCTGCGGGCGGCGCAAAGTCTGCAGTCCTCGGTGGTGGTGCTGGGAGTGTCGCCTAATCATCCAGTGGCCGAAGAGGCCCGAGTCGCTGGATTGGCGTGGGAGCACTTGTCCGATCCGAAGCCCGAGCTAACGCTCATCATCTACTCACCGACTGGGCAGGAGCAGGTGTTTTACCTCGGACCGCATGCGCCGCACCTCACGCCGAAGGAAGTTGATTTGCTGCACAGCATCTGGCTGGAGCTGAGCAATTCGGTGGCGCCAGAGGAGTTGCACCATCATGACGTGGTGCATTTTGCGTTGCAGGAGCTGCGGAACGATATGAGCGACTCGCAACGATCGCGAGTAGTGGA
>QHZX01000036.1 GCA_003224835.1 Acidobacteriota bacterium
TAAGCCAGTTTGTTTGCTCGACAAAGCCCTGGATCTGATCAATCCCTCCAGCGCCTCCCTTGTTTTGCGTGTAGTAGATTCCATAGCCGCCACGAACCACAGTAGTCGGTGCCAGTTTGTAAGCAAAGCCAAAGCGCGGCCCCCAGCCATGATAGTTATTGTCAAATGGCGCGCGATGATCGTTGTTTGTGAACCGAAGGCCCCCCTTCAGGTTAGGTAACCCCGGTACTTGCAGGGGCGATGGTGCGTTCAGATCAAGATAGCTCATGCGATTGAAGCGTTCCGTCCTCGGCAGATCGAGGTCATAACGCATACCGATGTTCAAGGTCAGCTTGTCAGTTGTCCTCCAGTTGTCCTGAACAAAGCCTCCAACGTTCCAGTTCTCCATGGCGGCGGCATAATCGATCTCGTAAGCTCCCCAATTGCTAGGGCCTCCCGCGCCGATCATAAAGCCCGCCATGGCATCGCCGCTGCCGTCCCACGGTGCTTGAGACGTACTATTCACGTCGAATGAGTAAGTGCCAGCAGGGATGCCTGGGAAGAAAATATTCACGCGATGCAATCGTCCTTCAGCACCAAACTTTATGTCATGCCGGCCATGAATGTGGTCCAAGCTACCGATGAGGTGGTGTGTTTCCTGGGCATACTTAAGATAGGTCCACGCCTGTGTGCCAATGGAGTTGTTACCACCCTCCATCGAGTATCCGCCTGCGACGGTTACCGACGGTGTGGCTTTAATCCCGTTCGACTCAATGTAACTGGGCATTCCAAGGTTTGTGACAGGATCGAAATTAGGAAAGTCTGCTGCTGAACCGCCGTGATCGAAATTGAAGCTGCGAGTAAGCCCAAGCGAGACCGTCATCAGCGTATTTGGGCTGAATGTATGTACGAAATTGAGCGCCAGCAACTTCGTCCTTGTCGTAGCAGGACCAGAGGAATATGCGTCACCCACGTTACCGAACAGATTGGCGCTTTTAAAGTTGTTAAGGAGGTAAGAGAATTTGCCGCTAAGCGTGGTCGCGTCGGTGAATCGGTGATCAATTTTTATGTCAAATTGATCATTTCGGCTCCTATTGGCGCCATTTCCGACCCAGTTGTTCAGGTAATTGTATGAACTTGTGCCTACGTTCAGATTGGGCAGGGGATAGAACTGCATCAACTTGGAAGCCACGGGATCGATAATGTTACCGGGACCATTCGGGATTGGGTGAACAGCGGCAATATTTGAGTTACCGGGACTCGTGTATGTAGCGAGGTTGTTGAATCGAATATGGTCCGACCGCACAGGACCGCCTTGGTTTGGATCGAAAACCCCTGTATAGGGATCCCAGATCTGGCCCGCAGCTTCGGAGCACAGGCCGTTGGTGTCGAACGTCCCGCCTTGATAACCGCACAGTTCGCCGAAGTCCCCATTACGCTCTGCGACGCTAGGCACCCCGGCATTTGCCGTCACACCTGAGCTCTCTCGGATGCCTTCGTAGTCAAAAAAGAAGAAGGTGCGATTTTTTACGATCGGACCGCCGACTGTGCCGCCAAAATTATGCTTGTGAAGAGGCGGTATTCTTAGGCCGGCTTGATCGCTGAAATAGTCGTTGGCATCAAGCGCAGCATTGCGCAAGAACTCATAAACGCTGCCGTGGAATTGGTTTGTGCCGCCTCGGGTTACTACATTGAGGACAGTCCCGCCGGTAAATCCAACTTCCGCGCTAAAGTTCGACTGCTGTACCTTGAACTCCTGGACAGAATCGACTGAAGGCGTATAAAGAGGATTTACGATAGCCGTGTTCTGTTCGACCCCGACGGTACTCACCCCATCGATGAGGATATCGGCTTGCGCATTGCGACCGCCGTCAGAGATAAAGTTGTTGGCCATCGTACTGTTACCGAAGGTGTTGCCAGCAGGCTGATTAACCCCCGGAGCCAATAGCGCTAAGTCGAACACCGCCCGGTCCACCAGCGGAAGATCGTTAATAAAAGTTCTATTGAGGTTCTGCCCAGTGACGGCATCTTGGGTCCCGAGTTCCACGGTTTGACCAGTGACTTCGACGCTCTGCTGGGTGGCTCCCACTTGCAGAGAGAAGTTTAGACTCGTGTTCTGATTCACCAGAATAACTACGCCGGTTTGGAACTCCGATCGAAATCCAGGCGCTTCGACGCGAATGGTGTACGTGCTTGGAGGCAGTGAACGCAGCACGTAACGGCCTGACGAGTCTGTTTTGGCCGAATACTTTAATCCTTTATCATTATCTGTTAACACGACGGATGCATTCGGGACCACTGCGCCAGATGGATCCTGCACTACACCGGCGACGGAGCCTGCGTAAAGCTGAGCTTGAGCAGGAACCACCAGCAGGGAAAGCAGGCAAATCGAAGGGAAGAAAACGAGAGACCGCAGGACTTTCCGGCACAACCCGCTCAGAACAGATTTCATATCTGCCTCCAGGAGCCGAAAATAGCTGAGAGATACTAGTCCAGCATTCTTTCAGTTTTCAAGCTATTTTTTGCGAATTTTGATGTTTTTGTTTCGACTATGACGATTAGGAGCGCACCGTTTGGTCTTTTTGGCTTAATTGAGTCGAATTGTATGGGGCTGGCATTGGCTCCGTTCTTGCGATTCAAGGGGCCTACGAATCGACAGATGGGTTAAATTTGATGGGATTAGCCGTCTTTCTACTTATTTCTCGACCAAATATATGAGATTGACCCGTAGAAAATGGATTCAATTGGCGGCCATGGCTGGCGCTACGATGTTATTGAGAAGACGGCTTTGCGCCGCTCAGAGTGGTCCTCTATTCATTGAAGTGCCGCCCACATCAAGCGGGATCCATTGGGTCCACGACAATGCGATGTCGCCGAAGCGGTACCTGCCGGAAACAATGGGCCCGGGATGCGCCTTTCTTGATTTCGACAATGACGGTTGGATGGACATCTTTCTGGTGAATAGCGGCCCGTGCGATTTCTGGAAGCCGTCGAAGCCGATTCGCAACGCCCTATATAAAAACAACCGCGACGGCAGTTTCACAGATGTGACAGAAAAAGCTGGTGTCGGCGGCGCTTATTTCGGTATGGGCGCTGCCGTGGGCGACTATAACAATGACGGCTGGCCCGATATCTTTGTGACAGCTTACGGACGGTGCACTCTCTACAAAAATAATCATGATGGGACCTTTACTGATGTGACGGAAAGGGCGGGAGTAGGAACTCCCGGCTGGACCACAAGCGCAGTATGGTTCGATTACGACAATGATGGAAAATTGGATTTGTTCGTTTGCAGTTTCGTTGACTATTCAGGCGAGCACAAGACTGAATGCGGCGACAACAAACTTGGCAGGGCCTATTACTGCATCCCTCGAGTTCTTAAGCCGACAACCAGCGTCCTATATCACAACAATGGTGACGGCACATTCACGGAAGTTAGTAAGGGAACGGATATCAGCAAGGCCCTGGGTAAAGGCTTAGGGGTGGTCGCGACCGACATTAATAATGATGGACGCTTCGACCTATTTGTCACCAATGACACTGTGCAGAATTTTCTATACGTGAATCGCGGCCCTGCTTCTGATGGCAGTTTGAAGTGGGAAGAAACCGCCTTGCAGGCCGGAGTTGGACTCAGTGACAGTGGCAAAGCCCGGTCCGGAATGGGAGTAGATGCCGCCGACATTGACGGAGACGGGTGGCAGGATCTGTTCGTAGCTAACGTAGATCATGAAGTGTTCTCTGTGTACAAAAATAATCGAGATGAGAGTTTCGTTGATGTCGCTCTACGACAGGATATTGGGCAGGCAACACGCCTTTTAAGTGGATGGGGGCTAAAGTATTTCGATTACGACAACGACGGCGCGACGGATTTACTGCTGGCCAATGGACATCCCGACGACATGATCGAAAGCTATTCGGCGCAAGTTCGATACAAAGAGCCCTTGTTGCTGTTCCATCAGGAAGATGATCACAAGCTTCATAATGTCAGCGAACGAGGTGGCCCAACGTTCCAAAAGTTTTTCCCGGCACGCGGCCTTGCGCTGGGAGACTACGATAACGATGGCGCGCTGGATGTACTGATCGGCAATAACGGGGCCGCTCCATTGCTGCTGAAGAACAACGCTGCCGGCGGGAACAATTGGCTGGGGCTGAAGCTGGAAGGAGTCCATTGCAACCGCGACGCTATTGGGGCGAAGCTGTATTGGACCGCCGGGGGAAGGCGTCGCTTTCGTCTGAAAAATAATGGCGGCAGCTACTTGTCGTCGCACGATCTGCGTGAGGTACTCGGAATTGGCAACGCAACGAAAATTGATGAGCTGGAAATCCACTGGCCGCCTCCCAGCAATCAGATCGAAAAGTTCGCCAGCTTACCCATCAATCGCTATATCAGGATCGTCGAAAGCAAAGGCATTTCAGAGTGAACTCTCCAAAGATTAATAAAGTTGGCTCGGTTCGTCTCAATTCGCACTCAATTTTCTTCGCACCGCCCGCACAAAGAGAGTCGCGAAAGGCACACCGTGAACACAATATCCGTGTATCAGTTGCGTAACTCCAAATTATTCTTCGCGTACAATGTCTCCTTCAAAATGTCCCGGATACTGTGAGCGAGTCGTGACCAAACAACTTTCATCATTTTGTGTCGTCGTAATTGGCGTCACCATATTTGTCTCAATAGGTACGCCGGTTCGAATTCGCGGCTTACAGGGCACCCTTTCGCCTTCTCAGTCTGATGGCACCAAAAGCAAGGGTCACGAACCGGCATTTTTTCCTATCGCCGTCTGGTACAGCGGTGGCAAGGCTCGCGCGCCGATGCTCGAGACCGTTACTCCAGATTCTGCGGGGCTCTGGAAAAAAGACCTCTCGAAGATAAAGCAGCTGGGTTTTAATACGGTTCGAACCTGGGTAGAGTGGAACATCGCCGAGTCTCAGGAAGGCAAATACCACCTCGAGAACCTTGACCTATTATTGCGACTGGCCAATGAAGTTGATTTGAAAGTGATCGTGCAGGTGTATGTTGATTCGGCCCCGGAATGGGTCGGCAACAAATATCCAGATGGACGATATGCTGCGCAAGACGGCCAGGCGATCCCTTCCCAAGCCGCGCCGGGTTATTGCTTCGATCATCGAGGCGTGCGGAAAGCGGTTCTTGATTTTTTCCAAGAAGTGGCCAGACATGCGGCGGCGAGTCCCGCGTTTTACGGGTGGGATTTATGGAGCGAGCCCGCGGCGCTGAATTGGGCACGCATCGGGTACAAATCCGAGCCTATGTTCTGCTATTGCCCGAGCAGTCAGGAGCGGTTTCGACAATGGCTAAAGCAAAAGTATCAAACTCTCGATCGGCTGAACGAAGCCTGGCATAGGACATTTACCAATTGGAGCCAGGTAGAGCCTCCGCGCTATGGAACGATTCTGACGTACACCGATTTTATGGATTGGCGAATTTATTATGGCTACAAACTGGCCGAAGATCTCGCAATGCGCAATCAGGCAGTTAAGGCGATTGATCCGGATCATGTGACCACCAGCCACGCGCCAAACCCTTCCCCTCTGGTACGTACTCTGGCTGACCCATACGATCCGACCGATGACTTCCTGATGAAAAACTCCGTTGATTTTTTCGGAACCAGTTTTTATCCCAAGCTCCTTGCTGCCGAGCACAATTGGACCCTCGAGCGACGCGTGCTGGCGATGGACTTGACCAGCAACATCACTGGCGGACGTGGATTCTACGTTGGGGAGCTGCAAGCCGGATATGGCGTGCACGGAACGATAGTCGGTTCGCCAGTGACGGGAAACGATCTCGAGATGTGGACCTGGGGCATGGTTTCACGCGGCGCGCGAGCCATCAACTATTACGCCTTTTATCCCATGAACGCAGGATATGAGTCAGGTGGCTATGGAATAATTTCGCTCGACGGCACGCTCACTGAACGGAGTCGCCGCGCAGGTCAGACCGCCCGACGCATTGAGGAAAGTTCTGATCTGTTATTGCAATCGCATCCGGAGCGAGCAGAAGCTGCCATCGTATTCAGTCCGTTGACTCCATTGGCTGGCGGATACGACGAGGAAGGCACCCGCACGGCCATGCACGAATCTGTTGCCGGGTACCACCGAATGTTCTTCGAGCGGAATTTGCCGGTTGACGTACTTAGTTCTCGCGAGCTTACTGAAGATAATCTTCAGCAATACAAGTTGGTGATTGTTCCTTATCCTTTAATGATGACCGAAGAGGAGGCGAGCACTTTGAAGGACTATGTGGCCGCTGGAGGACATCTTTTTGTTGAAGCGCGCGCCGGCTGGGTGGACGAGAGGGGGCACGCTGAGTCCAAAGTCCCGGTCTTCGGTTGGGACGGACTGCTGGGAGTTCGCGAAACACAGCTGATTCCGCAAAAAGAGTTTGCTGTGAGGTGGGGAACCGCGCAATTCAATGCAATGACTTTCCAGGAGCAGTTTGAAGTAGAAGATCACAACGCGCATCCGCTCGCGTTCACGACAGAACGAACTCCGATTGCGTATGCAAACAAATACAAAAAAGGAAGCGCGATCGTATTCGGCGGTTTTGCCGGACAGGAGAACTACAAGCATGCAGCTAAAATGCATCCGCTCTGTGGAATACTTGCGCACTGGGCAGGTCTCGACGAGCCCAGACTGCGGGCGCCAAATCTGTTAGAGCTTCGTCAGATGTATTCGCCAAATGGCCGGTGGCTATTCTTCTTTAATCACGCGGATAAGCCTGCACCTATTGTATTCACACGATCGCTCGAAAAACCTGCTTCCCACATTCGTGAAATTATGACCGGCAAAGAAATTGCTACAACAGAAACAAATCTAAATCTGAACGTGGATGTTCCCGCGCAAAGCGTCCGAATTTATCGCATCGACTTTTTAAAGGAATAACAGATCGCTTCATTTCATATCTGGAGGAATCATTTTGAGCGTTGCTCGCTATCACGAACGCATCACCGAAGTTCTGGATCGAATCTGGACTACACAA